>JBGOYO010000226.1:0-5554 GCA_041479715.1 Anaerolineae bacterium | reverse complement strand
GGGCTGGCTTCCGAAAAGCTCAATCTCCAGCTGATAAGCGCCAACTGGCCAATCACCGAGACCGAATATCTGCTGATCAGGATTTCCAGCGTAATCCTGGCATTCCTACTGGGGAGTTTGATCGTCGGAACGATCGTTTCTGGGATTGGTCTGGCAGTGATCGTCTTTTTCATTCCGGATTTATTGTTGAACCGTGCTATTTCACAAAGGCGTACAAATTTTGGTAAACAGCTCGTGGATGTGCTGGTGCTCATGACCGGCGCGGTCAGAGCAGGGTATAGCTTACCCCAGGCAATCGATGTGGTCACCAAGGAATTGAAGGCGCCTGCTTCAGAGGAATTTCGGCGAGTGCGACATGAGATCGGTCTGGGTTTATCCCTGAGCCAGGCATTAACCAATTTGGTGGCGCGGATGGAAAACGATGACCTTTACCTGGTAGTAACAGCGATCAATATCAATTCGCAGGTCGGTGGAAATATCGTCACCATGTTGGAAGCAGTCACCGCAACCATCCGTGAGAGGGTGCGTCTGTTCGCTGAAGTGCGCGTGCTCACCGCGCAACAAAGGTTTGGCAGTTATATCCTCACCTTTTTACCTATCGCCTTGGCAGCTGCCTTATTCTTCATCAATCCAACCTATATGATGCGCCTGTTCAGACCACCTACTCCAATATTGTTATGCATTCCGGCTGGGGCGGTAATCATGGTGGTCATCGGGAACTTTGCTGTCAGACGACTAGCCAGGATCGACGTATGAGGTAATTGATATGCAGCTATTTATGCAAATCAGCATCAGCATCGCATTGAGTATCGTCGGATTAACCATCCTGGTATTGAGCGTTCGTCGGTTGAGGTCAGGCAGCATCAACGATCGCCTGGTCCAATATGTTGAGACTCCCCTGCAGATTACGAGTAGCCACGGGAATTTTGGCCGGGCTCAACCCAGGTTAATCACCGGCTCATTATTCAGCCGCATCGTTACACCTGCCATAAGAGGGATCGGTGGATTATTTGGCCGTATCACCCCCACAGGTGCGATCGAGAACATTTCCAGGAAACTGATGATCGCAGGCAACCCGATGGGCCTGGGAGCGCGTGAGTATTATGGCATAGGAATGGTGTCCACTTTATTTGGTGTGTACCTGGCATTTGTGATTATCCGCCGGGGAACCTCAATGATTTATGTGCTCCTGAGCATATTGGTCGTGATCTTGTTCTACTACGCGCCGAAAGCCTGGTTACAAAGCCGGGTGACCAACAGACAAAATAAAGTGAAACGGGGTCTGCCTGATGCACTGGATATGTTAAGTGTTTGCGCCACTGCAGGGCTAGGGTTTGACCAATCACTCCAAAGAGTGAGTGAATATTGGGATACGCCCATCGGTCGTGAGTTCGGGCGTGTGATCAGCGAGATGGAAATGGGGTTGACCCGCCGCGATGCTCTACGCAACCTTTCCGACAGGTTGGAGATCCGTGAAATTTCGAGTTTTGTAGCTCTCATCTTGCAAACCGAACAGCTAGGGATGAGCATCAGTGACACACTGCATTCTCAGGCAGAACAGATGAGGATTGAGCGGCGTTTCCACGCCCAGGAACAGGCGCAGAGGGCTCCGATTAAGATGCTCATACCCATGGCAATTTTGATTTTCCCGGCGCTGCTTGCAGTGATTCTGGGACCGGCAATCCCGACATTGATGGAAGTATTTAAGACCTTTTAAATGTGTAGATTCAAGCGTGGCAGTGGGCATGATATTTTGGAGGCAGTATGAGTTTGAATGATACAGGATCGTACATGGATGATCCATCCTTCCACGAGGCGATGGGGCACTTTCGGATTGGGAAGTGGGAGGAGGGGTTCTTAAAACTCGCCGAGGTTGAGAAAAAATTCCCCACAGAAACAGACCTCAGAACCATACGCCAGGAGATGGAAGTGAGGGCACGCATATCTGAGTATGAAGTTGTAGAAAATAATAACAATAGAAAGCGAAAGCTGAAAACCTATGCGATGCGGCTTACAGTGATGGTAGTAGTCATCGCAGTGGCAATATTTGCGATCGCAACCTATTCGGGCTGGATCCAGGGACAAATCGTCAATGCTCAATCGAGTTTTACGCAGAATCTGCAGCAAGCAGAGCTCACCGTTGATTTACGCAATGCGCGCCAGCTTCTCTTTGCGGGTAAATCGGATGAAGCCTTAACCGCTTTTGGTGCGATCAAAGCCAAACAGCCCGATTTTCCTGGCCTGGCTGAATCCATTACGCAAGCAGAGGCTCTAAAAGAGGTGGAAGTCGAGTATACCCAGGCGATGAATCTGCTCCAGGCGGGGGATTCTGCCCAAGCCCTGACGATTCTCCAGGATATCAGCACCAAAATGCCAAATTATCGCGATGTATCTTTGCAGATCAAGAACCTGCAATCTCAAACAGAAATGACGTCCGTCATGCAACAAGGTGACCTGGCTTATTCAGAAGGCCGTTATGAGGATGCGATATCCAACTATGAATCATTGCGCATCATGGACCCTACTTACGAGACTGCTACAGTGGACGAAAAGCTGTTCCAAAGTTACATGAAGGCAGCGCAGGACCTGTTACTCATACCCGTATCTACTTTGGATAACTTGAAGAAAGCTGATAATTATTTCACCCAGGCACTGGCGATCAAACCACTTGACCGCGAAGCCCTGGCGGCTCGAACACAGGTCAGGACGCATATTGAGGATGGCATTATTAACGATTACATCAACCAGGTACAGACTGCGCTTGCCAGTGCACCTGATTCATTGGCAGCCCAGCAATCTGCCGAGCATTTGATGAGCCAGGCGCTTGCGGTTCGCCCCGACGACCCCAATGTTTTACTTCAATTCCAGCTCGCTCAAACCTATATTCAGGCGGTCAGTGATTTTAATAGCAGCAGATGGGATTCAGTCATCGAACAGCTAGAATATGTGGTCGAGCAACAAGCCGGCTATGCGAACGGCACCGCCCTCCAGACCCTTTACGATGCATATATTGCACGCGGCTCGGATTACATTGCCTCAGGTGAGTACTCACTGGCATTGGATGATTTCCAGCGTTCAGCAGTATTAGCTCAACAAATAACTGGCTCGGCTCCTTTATCATTCGAAGCGCAGGTGATGATTGGGGAAGCACAAGGACTGCTGAACCACTACCAACAAGCCGTGCAGATATACCAGGATGCGTTGAACACGATTGGCTTGCGTGAGCGCATCCTTGGGTTACAGAGCACACTCACCGAAAGCCTTAACAACGCCGATTATCTGGCTAATTCAGGTGATTACCAGAGCGCGTTTTATGCTTACCGCAGCTTGATCCGCAACCGAGTTAAAGCCTATGACCAATCTACAGTAGTCACGGTTAAAAGTGGTGATTACCTGTCCCAGCTTGCCCATCGCTACAACACGACAGTGGCAGCAATATTATCGGCCAATAATATGAACAACCAGCCGCGATTAACCCCGAATACGCAGCTGATCATACCAACACTTCCATAGGGGAAAGACGGAGTTAATGCGATGTTTACCAACCGACCAGCGAAGAATGGTCATACCGTTGCCGCGAACGAATATGATGTTTTAGCAGAAGCCAAGAACATAGGTGCCGGCGACCATATTACAGCAGATGCGTACATGATCCGGGAACGGGTTCAGCGCAGGTTGTTGGCTGAAGCAGATGGAGAGGTTGACCTCTCGCATATCCCCCAAATGCACCAGATGATCGAAGCGTTGTTCAACCGCGTGTTGGCTGAGGAAAATCTGCTATACAGCCGAGCAGTGCGCAGCAGGCTCTTGGATTGGGTGATCGCTGATATTTTGGGGTTTGGCCCATTGGAGCCATTGCTAAACGAGCCTACCATCACTGAAGTCATGGTCAATGGTTATGACAATATCTACATTGAGCGTTTCGGGAAAGTCGAGAAAACACGGATCACCTTCGAGAACGAAGATCACCTGATGCGCATTGTCGATCGCATCGTAGCCCCTTTGGGGAGACGGGTAGATGAATCATCGCCCATGGTGGACGCCCGCCTGCCGAATGGATATCGCGTTAACGTAATCATCCCGCCGCTATCGCTCATTGGGCCGATGATGACAATCCGTAAGTTCGCACAGACCCCGTTCACTGCTCAAGACATGGTGGCAAACGGAACTATGACTACCGCACTGGTCAACTTTTTAAAGGCCTGCGTGGAGGCACGCGTGAATATCGTCATCTCTGGCGGGACAGGGTCTGGAAAGACCACCTTGTTGAACGTGGTATCCGCATTCATCCCAAGCAATGAACGCATCATCACGATTGAAGATATCGCCGAGCTACAACTGAAGCAGGAGCACGTCGGACGGCTGGAGAAACGCCCGTCGAATGTGGAGGGCAAAGGAGAGGTCACCATCCGCCAGCTGGTGATCAACTCGCTGCGTATGCGTCCTGACCGGATCATCGTAGGCGAGGCGCGTGGCGGTGAAGCGCTGGATATGCTCCAGGCGATGAATACGGGTCATGACGGCTCCATGACCACCATCCACTCCAACAGTCCGCGCGATACACTGCGGCGTATCGAGACCATGGTACTGATGGCGGGGCTTGAATTACCTTTGCGAGCGATCCGCGAACAGTTATCTTCAGCCATCGAACTCATCATCCACATGGAGCGCTTAAGGGATGGGACGCGTAAAGTGGTGCACGTGGCAGAGGTACAAGGGATGGAAGGGGATACGATCATTATGCAGGACCTGTTCCTATTCGAGCAGACCGGTATTCAGAACGGGCGTGTGCTTGGCGCATTGAAGTCCACAGGATTGAGGCCCAAGTTTGCCGAGAAATTTGCACTAAATAATATTGAATTACCTGCGGAGATTTTCAGCGCAGGCGCAACGCTTTAATCAAAAAATGTAAGTAACAGAGTAAGCCCAGTCCAGGCCTTCGTGATTGGCCTGGGTTGCTGTTTCGTTCTGTATTAATAATGCAGTATCTAGTTTTACTGCAAATATAGAGGATATATTTGTTGACAAAGCCCCAACCAGGATATAAAATCGAACTACCAATTAATAATTTCTAATTTATATTCCTTACAAAGCCGTACAACAACCATATACATAACCTTGAGGAGGAAAAATGAAGAAGCGAACAACTTTCACAATCCTGTTTGTGACAGGCTTGCTGGTGATTGCGTTCGTTAGCGGGAGCGTATTCGCACAAGGTGACATATCAAGCAGCAATAGTGGCAGCGCGGTTACAGAACCATCCTATTCCAGGGTCGAAGCAGCCCCAGGGAACCCTGCGACGGATGGTAGGGAGATGGTATCTAGCACGAGCAATGGTAAATCTGTTAATCATACGGCCGCGTATGTGGATGAAAGTACGTTTCAGATCAGTTTACCAGGCACGAGCAGCTCATTAAATGCACAATCTGACGTCCCAAATGGTGGGGCGATTAAATTTGAACCACTCGCAGCATTGGAGAATGAAAATCCAAACGCTCCCACATGGAACAGCACCCTGCGCTTTGTTGGAAGTACATTAAAACCTCGCGCGAAT
>JBGOYO010000225.1:0-5564 GCA_041479715.1 Anaerolineae bacterium | reverse complement strand
TATCGATATCTGCCCTCGCAGCAGGCAGCTGTAGACCAAAATGCGACCAAGGCTGCGCAGGATACTGCGGTTGCGCTTTCTGTCAGCGCGACGGCTTCTGTGCCCACCCTCACGGCAACCAGGCGACCTACATTTACCCCAACCAACACCGAAGCTCCCACGAATACGCCAGTCCTGGTCATCGTCCCCACCAAATCACCAACAATCGAAATTGCGATTGCTACCCAACACGCACTGCTTACGCGGACTGCAGAGCACGGATTAATAACCGCAACCTCAAGCGCTCCAACTTCAGCCATCACTCCTCATCCAACTTTGGCCACATCTCCCCATCCCACTTCAACCGCCCTGCCAGGCACAGGGCTTGCGGATGAGCTCGGGACGCCTCGTCTTCTCGTAGTAGCATTTGTTTTAATCGTGGTGATTTTCATCGTGCGTGGACTGAGAAAGCTAGCCTGAAGTCTTCGGTATAAATAAACGAAAAGATCCGGGTCGAAGCAATAACTTACCAGGCAACGATCCGGATCTATTTTGTTTTAATCGACCTTATACTACCTGAGCAGCTACATTTTCTCCATACCCGAGCAACGCCTGAACCATTTCAGGTGTGCGCCCCTCGGCATAAACTCTTAAGACCGGCTCGGTGCCTGATGGGCGGATGAGCATCCAGGAGCCGTCGGCGAACAGATATTTGACCCCATCGATCGTGGAAATCCCGGTTATTTTTTCTCCCCCAATCTCACCAGGCGCATCCTCCACCAGCACGTGGCTCATGACCTGTTTAGACACAGGGTGGCTCAGGCGCAGGTCAGTGCGGTGATAGAAGGCTGGCCCCACCTCCTTCATTAGGTCTTCCACCAGCTCGTATAGGGTGACGCCGGAAGCCGCCACCATCTCGAGCAGCAGGAGACCCATGATGATCCCATCACCCTCAGGGATATGGCCACGGAAGGCGATGCCCCCCGACTCTTCACCACCGATCAAGACGTCCCCCTTAAGCATATAATCTGCAATATGGTTGAAGCCCACGGGGGTTTCATGCATCGGGAGGTCATAGCGCTTTGCCAGTCGGTCGATCATACTTGAGGTGGATACCGTGCGAATGACCGGTCCTCGCCAGCCGCGTTTTTCGACCAGGTAGCGTAGGGATAAGGCCATGATCTTGTGCGGATCTACGAAATTTCCCCGTCCGTCCATGGCGCCGATGCGGTCGGCATCACCGTCGGTCACCAATCCCAGGTCGCCCATACCCATGCTGATGGCGCTGGCCAGGGCTCCCAGGTAGCGGCTGATCGGCTCGGGGTGGATCCCACCGAAACCGGGGTTCAGTTCAGCCCGGATCTCCTGGACCTCGCACCCGGTGCCTTGCAGGATGCCCTTCATCACGCCTCGGCCGGAGCCATACATCGAATCAACCACCACGCGTTGAGGATGCTCGGCGATGAGGTCGAAGTTGATCAGCTTGCGCAAATGATCGTAATATGGGGGCAGGGGGTTGAAACGCTGGATCAAGCCGGCCTGACGAGCCTGCTCAAAGTCCATCTGGTTGGGTCCGCGACTGCGTTCCTCATTGTCGTTCAGATAGACTTCCACCCTGCGGCATTGCTCCGGAAGCGCAGATCCGCCATAGGCGGCTTTTAACTTAACCCCGTTATAGCGAGGCGCATTATGGCTGGCGGTGATCATCACGCCGCCGATCGCGCCTTGCTGACGAACTGCAAACGAGATCACTGGTGTGGGAGCATCGGACTGCGACAAAAGGACCTTGTAGCCATTCGCCGCCAGAACGCGTGCCATATCGACTGCATAACGGTCGGAGAGAAAACGTGTATCATAGCCTACCACCATCTTGTGCGGGTCAACGTTGGTCATATCAGTATTGCTGTTAAGCCAATGCTCCGACCCGACTGCATCCGCGATCGCCTGTCCAACCAGGCGCAGGTTGTGAAATGTGAACGTATCAGAAATAACGGCACGCCAGCCGTCAGTACCAAAATGGATGGGCATTGAAGCATTCTCCTATTTCGAATAAGGGTGAACTAAATTTTATCATACGCTTATCCATCGTCTCTAAAGCTCGATTGATAACCTGGTATACATTGTGCATTAAACATAACTAGATGCATTGTTCGTGCTAGAATAAAGCCATGCCTGAAAATCTTCAGCAAATTACTTCCCTGCTTAAACAGTTAAAGCTATTTATGGGGCTGGCTGAGGCCCAGCTGGATCGCGTGGCGGCATTGATCCAGCCTGTAACGCTGAAGGAGGGGCAAAGCTTGCAGCTCGATGGTCAGAGCTGTCCACTATTTATTGTCGTCATGGGGAAAGTCCTATATACGCCGCTTAAAAAAGGGAATAAGGGTGATGGCTATCAACTTAAGCCAGGCGATTTTACCGGCGCAGATGTAGTGTTCCGGGGAAAACCAAAGTCATTCAACCTCGCCGCCCAAAAAACGGCATTGATCTTCACCATTAAGGTGGAAGCGCTGCGTACGCTGCTAAACACTACCCCGGTACTGACGAAGAATATCAAGAGACAATTGGCGTGGTACAACCTGATCCGCTCCAAGCCCTTCAGCTGGCTGGGGGTGGAGGAAACTGTAAAGGTCGTTTGTCGAAAACACCCGGCATACCTGCTGGTGCTTGAGCTCGCTCCGCTGGTCATGGCATGGGTGGGTGTGTTCATCATTCTTGCTGCAGCACAAATCACCACCGCCTCTTTCCGCCTGGCTGCTGGTTGGCTCGGAGCCGCTGTGGTCGGCATGGCGGCATTGTGGGCTATCTGGCGCTTCTTTGATTGGGGCAACGATTATTACGTTATCACCGACCAGCGCATCGTGTGGCTGGAACGCACGATTGGGTTGTATGATAGCCGGCAGGAAGCACCGCTGGTGGCGATCAAATCGGGGGAGACAAAATCCGGCGCGGTCGGGAGATTGCTAGGCTTCGGTGATGTGATCACAGAGACCTTCATGGGCCAGGTTTTCTTTCGCCATATTGGAGACCCGGCGGGGATCAAGAACCTCATTGACCGCGAGCACAAGCTGGCAATGGAGCAGCAAATGACCACCGATATCCATGTCATCGAGGGAAAAATCAGGCAAAAGATTGAACCTTCTCAGGCCGCAACTGTTCCAGTTTCGGTGAATACTCCCACTCAAGCCGCGGATTCCACCGGTGCATCCAGGCAGGAGACTCAGCTTGTACCCGAAAAGGTGAACATCTGGCAGTCTCTTCTGGCGCGCTTCCAGATGCGGCGTGAAGCGAATGGGATGATCACCTACCGCAAACACCTGTATGTGCTGTTCCGGATGACCCTGATGCCGGCGGTATTTGGATTGGTTTTAGTGTTCCTGACAGTCACGGTGTATTACCTGCGGGTGCATGATCAGATCGACCTCCTTACCCCTGGAATGATATTGTTGATTGGCATTGGTTTGATTGCATTGGCAGCCCTGTGGTGGCTATATAAATTCGTGGACTGGAGCAATGATATCTACCGGGTCACGCTGGACAAGATCATCGATAGTGAGCGCAAACCCCTGGGTGATCAAATCACGAAATCTGCCCCACTGGAGAACATCATTGGGCTGGATTATGAACGCCTAGGATTTTTGGGAGTGGTGCTGAACTTTGGAAATGTAATCATCAATATCGGCACCGAGAATAAGTTCATCTTTTATGGGATCCACAACCCGGCCCGGGCGCAAAGGGATATTTTCAACTATATGTACGAACGGCGGCGGAAGAAACAGCAGACCGATAACATGCAGGAACAGGAACGGGTCTCCAATTATATCGCCGCCTACCACCGTCAGGCAGAGGATCTCCGCCAGGCGAAAAAACCTCCCCAAATTTGACCAAATTCGGGTAAAATAGTCCACATGTCGATATTAGAAATTGTTACCCTTCCGCAAGCTGTCTTGCGGCGAAAAGCGCATAAAGTGAGTGATTTTGGTCCAGAGTTCCAAAACCTGGTGGATGATATGGTTGAAACCATGCGGCAGGCTCCTGGCGTAGGCCTGGCAGCCCCCCAGGTGAACGAGTCGATCCGCCTGATCGTGGTGGAATATGGCGATGAGGACGACGAAGATATACCGCCCAAGCTGTACGTCCTCGCCAACCCCGAGATAACCCGTACATCTGCGGATACCCTGCTCGGATCAGAGGGGTGCCTTTCCACTCCAGGGATTCATGGGGATGTTGAGCGTAGTTTAGCTGTGACGGTGAAGGGTCTCAACCGGCACGGGCGACCGATAACGGTCAAGGCCAAGGGCTGGATGGCACGCATCTTCCAGCATGAGATCGACCACCTGGACGGCATCCTGTTCGTTGACCGGGCCGTGAAAATCTGGCAGTCTGAGGAGCAGCCGGGGCAGGTCATCCCCGAAAAAGCGTAAAACTGCCCTCACCAGGGTGGTAAACACACATATAAAGCCAGTCTCTTTTGATATAATCTGAGCACGCTTTGAATGCCACGGCGAAACCCACCCGTGGCATTTGCATGATTGACTGAGGAAATGCGCCTTACTCATCTCTCGCTGACAAACTTCCGAAATTTTACCCGCCTGGACCTAGACGTGCCGGCTGGGACGGTGATGCTGGTGGGGGATAACGCCCAGGGGAAAACCAGCCTGCTCGAAGCGATCTATTTCCTGGCCACATTAAGCTCATTCCATGCCAGTAGTGATAAACAGTTGATCAACTTCATCGAGGCGCGCCAGAACCTGGCCGTCGGGCGGATTGTAGCGGATTATTGCCGGGGGGTGGAGAACCACCGCCTGGAAGTACGCATCATCCAGGAACCCAACGGGCAGAACGGTAACACACACCTGCGTAAGGAGGTGCTGGTTGATGGCGTCAAACGCAAGGCCAGCGAGGCCATCGGACAGTTCAACGCGGTCCTATTCCTGCCCCAGATGATGGGTGTGATCGAGGGCGGACCTGAGGAACGCCGCCGCTACCTCAACCTGGCATTAGCGCAGGTCATCTCCCATTACCAGGCAGCCCTGGCAGAATATAACAAGGCGCTCCTGCAGCGCAACGCCCTGCTGAGACAGCTCTTCGAGCGTCGCGGGGATACGTCTCAGCTCGATTATTGGGATGATCAGATCGCCACCTTCGGGGCTCAGCTTATCCATGCCCGCATCAGGGCAGTGCAAGACCTGGAGCGGTTGGCTGCCCGCACCCACCGCGAGCTGACCCATGCCAACGAAGTACTGCGCCTGAGCTATCAGCCTGCCTATGACCCGCTGCCTCAAACGCCGGGCCAAATGGCGCTCTCGTTGGATGCACCTGTTGACCGAACCAGATTCTCCCAGGAGCAAATCCGCAAAGGGTTCACGGAAAGCCTTCAAAAGCTTCATCAGGAGGAGATTGCGCGCGGCGTCACCACGATTGGTCCACACCGTGATGAGCTGCGCTTTTTAGCCAACGGGATTGACTTGGGGACGTATGGCTCGCGTGGCCAGGCACGTTCGGCGATCCTGGCGTTGAAAATCGCCGAGGTCGCCTGGATGCACACCCGAAGCGGTCACTGGCCTATTCTGCTGTTGGACGAAGTG
>JBGOYO010000224.1:0-5580 GCA_041479715.1 Anaerolineae bacterium | reverse complement strand
ATGGTATGCAACGATCCGGCGGTCCTCTTCTTGCATGATCAACGGACGCACCTCCCCCAGAATGATTCGGTCGATGGCGACCTCAAAATCATTCATCGAAACTGAGTCGTGGTTTTTACCGGCTGCCACCAGGGCAGCCTCATTGCACAGGTTGGCCAGGTCGGCACCACTAAGCCCGGTAGTTGAACGGGCCAGAGTGTTCAGGTCAACGTCAGGACCCAAGTGGATCGGGCGGGTGTGGATCTGCAGGATACCTTCGCGACCCTTGCGGTCAGGCAAAGCGACGTTCACCTGCCGGTCAAAACGACCCGGGCGAAGCAGGGCAGGGTCGAGTACATCCGGACGGTTCGTGGCAGCCAGAATTATGATCTCGTGGTTGACATCAAAACCATCCATTTCAACCAATAACTGGTTCAGCGTCTGCTCACGCTCATCGTTCACATTGCCGATGCCGGCACCACGCCGCCTACCGACGGCGTCCAATTCATCGATGAATACGATGGCGGGTGCAGTGGACTTGGCTTGCTCGAACAACGTACGCACGCGGCTGGCACCCACACCAACGAACATCTCGACAAATTCGGAGGCGCTGATATTATAAAAGGGGACGTCAGCTTCACCCGCAACAGCCCGCCCGAGAAGGGTCTTGCCCGTGCCAGGCGGACCAACAAGCAGAACCCCGCGCGGGATGCGTGCTCCAAGCTTGTGGTATTTTTGGGGATTACGCAGGAAATCAACTACTTCCTGCAGCTCACGTTTAGCTTCGTCTGCACCGGCTACGTCCCTGAAAGTCACTTTGTTTTTATCTTCGATAAAACGGCGCGCCTTGCTGCGCCCAAAGGAGAAGATATTTTCCTGCCCCCGAGAGGCCTGCCTGCCGAGGAGCACCAGGAAACCCACCATCAGCAGGATGGGCAATCCATCGGTCAGCAAAATGGTAAACCAAGGGGTGGTAGAGGGCGAGACGAGTATTTCCACATTGTGCTGGTTTAAAAGCGGCATCAAGGTGGTATCGCCAACCACATCCGGGAAGTTTGTCGTGAAGTTGGTATAGGTGACCGGTTGGGTCGGCGTGGGAATGGTACCAGGCGAAGGAGTAGCGTTCGGTGAAGTCGTCGGAACAGGGATGAGATCGGTTAACAGCTCGGGCTGGGTGAATGTGCCCTTGATCGAGCTGCCACTGATTTGAACGGCCTGGATGTGGTCAGCTTTGACCTGGTCGACGAAACTGCTATAGGGGAGGCTGATCTGGGTCTGGCTGCGTGGCCAGAAGGCATATACATTCCATGCCAATAATCCCAACATGATGACCCACCAGATAGGATTAAGACCAGTTTTTTGCGGCGGCTTCTGTGATTCCATTATAAACTCTCATCCCCAAGTGTGTATTGTAACCTAATGAGGGGGTGTGTAAAGAGGAAAGGCGTGCAAGGGGGAATTGGAGAAGCCTGGATAGATTTTCTATATTTCCTGACCCTTGAACTGAGCCATGTAGAGGTGGTGGAAGAAGCCCTTCTTATCAAGCAGCTGCTGATGAGTGCCCTGCTCGACGATCTCCCCTTCATTGATCACAATCACATTATCAGCATCGCGGATGGTGCTGAGGCGGTGGGCAATTACGAAGCTTGTTCGACCCTCCATCAGACGCAGGAGGGCTTTCTGGATGCGCGCTTCTGTGCGTGTGTCCACCGAAGAGGTGGCTTCATCCAGGATCAGGATGCCAGGGTTTGATAGGATGGCGCGGGCGATGGAAAGCAGCTGACGCTGCCCCTGGCTCAGGTTCCCTGCCCGCTCAGACAAAATCGTCTGATAGCCCTCTGGCAATTGGCGGATGAAGTGGTCAGCATCCGCCATTTGGGCTGCCTTGACCACCTCATCATCGGTGGCATCCAGCCTGCCAAAGCGGATATTCTCCATCACCGTATCGGAGAAAAGGAACGTGTCCTGCAGCACGATGCCCAGCTGCTGGCGCAGGTCATCCTTGCAAATATCACGGATATCCTTTCCGTCGATGGTAATGCTGCCATTATCTATCTCATAGAAGCGGGATAACAGGTTGATCAGGGTGGTCTTTCCTGCACCGGTTGGTCCGACCAGGGCGATGATCCGCCCGGCTTTGGCTTGCAACGACATGTCATTGATCACTGGGGTGCCGGGCAGGTAGCTAAAGTTTACATGTTCAAAAGTGACATCACCATGCAGACTGTCCAAAGGGTAGGCATCCTGAACATCAGGTATCTCAGCCGTGGTGTCAATAAGCTCGAATACCCGTTCCGCACCAGCCAGGGCTGCCTGGATGGAGTTATAGATATTTGCGATCTGCCTAAGCGGGTTGATGAAGTTTTGCGCATAATTGATGAAAGTGGCAATTATCCCCACCGTCACAGCTCCCTCAAGCGCCAGCCAGCCGCCATATCCAACCAAGACGATCACGAAGAAGTTACCCAGGACATTGGTGAGGGGCATCAGCAGCAGAGCGTAGCTGTTGGCATAAATACCCGCCTTGAATACTTCCTGGTTTCGCTGGCGGAATTTTTCTACCACCGATTCGTTGCGTCGGAATGCCTTGATCACCTTCTCGCCACTGATGGATTCCTCCATAACGGCATTCATTTCACCCAGGTGTTTCTGCAGATCCTGGTAACCCCGGCGGGTGTAACGGGCTACAAAATTGGTGAACAAGAACATGATCGGTATCACCAGAAGCGTCACCATAGCCAAGCGATAATTAAGCAGGAACATGGCGATCACAATGCCTGCCATAGAAAGCACGCTAGCGATTAGCGAGGTCACGTTTTGTGAGACCGCCTGGTTGATAGCATCGATGTCGTTCGTCAGGCGACTCATCAGCTCGCCTGCCGGATTTCGGTCAAAAAAACTGAGGGGTAAATTTTGTAAGTGAGTGAATAAATCACGGCGCACCAGCTTGAGAGCGCGTTGCGAAACATCTGCCATGATCCAATTACTCACGACCTGGAATAAGTTATTCCCAAGATATGCAAGGAGCATGAGAATTGAAATCGCCATTAGCCCTGCGACTTGTTTGGTCGTGGCGATCAGATTATATATATAGTTAGCCATAATCGTGATCAGTGATGTTGGTGGCAACGCGGAGGCCGGTTTTGGGGTGATGAACTCGTCGATGGCTTTCCCGAAAAGAATGGGTCCAATCAAGCCAAGTAAGGTATAAATTAACACGAACCCCAATACTATGACCATTTGGAGGGTGAATGGCTTGAGGTATTCCATCAAGCGCACAACGGCATTGCGCGGGTTTTTCGCCTTCTCAATCTTGCCCGGGTCTGCCGGCCTGCGCTGCATCATGGTGACGCGCACGCTGCCGGCACCATAACCGGTCGGTTGCATGCTCATACGCGCGCCTCTTTTTCCGCTTGCAACTCTTTAAAGCGGCTGCCATCACCGAGCTGGGAATCATAAATCTCACGATAAATGGGGCTGGATTCCATCAGCTCTTTATGTGTTCCCTGTGCCACTACCCGCCCTTGATCCATAACGATTATCTTATCGGCGTTTAGAACAGTGCTGATGCGTTGGGCTACAATCAGGCTGGTATGGCGATACTGCGCCTGTTCGAGAGCATCCTGGATGCGCGTTTCGGTTTCCACATCCACCGAGCTGGTGCTGTCGTCCAGTATGAGCACGCGCGGACGCATCAACAAGGCGCGGGCGATCCCCAGACGCTGCTTTTGCCCGCCGGAGAAGTTAGCCCCGCGCTGTTCCACACGGCTGTCATAGCCATCAGGGAGTTCTATAATGAAATCGTGTGCCTGGGCAGCCTTTGCAGTGGCAATCACTTCGTCGTCAGTGGCTTCCGGTCGACCATAACGGATATTATCTTTCACCGTCCCACTGAAGAGCACAGATTCCTGCGGCACGACACCTATGTTTTCCAGCAGTGAATCCTGATCCAACTGGCGCAGGTCCACCCCATCCATTGTTATCCGTCCGGAAGAGACGTCATAAAAACGTGGTACCAGGTTGATCAGGCTGGTTTTTCCAGATCCCGTGGCACCCAATATGGCCAGCGTTTGGCCTGGCTCAGCGATTAAATTAACATCACAGATGACCTGTTCATCACTAGCACCATTATAATGAAATCCAACATTCTCAAAAACAATCCGCCCTGGGGTAGATTCCGGTAAAACTTGCGCACCGGGCTGGTCTTGCACTTCTGGGACTGCATCCAATACCTCATTCACACGCTTGGAAGATGCTATGCCATTCGCCCACGTTTGCGAGAGCTGGGTCATCATGATCAGAGGGGTCATGGTGGTGAGCAGGTAGCTATAGAAGGCCACGATCTCCCCAACCTGCATATTTTTGGATATCGCCAGCAGCCCCCCTTTATATAAAACCCAAACCATTCCCAGGTTAATGAAAACGGTTAAAACAGGTGACATGGTGGACATGAAGCGCATCACCTTAACTGAATTATCGGTATAGGCTTCATTTGAGATTTCAAAGCGCTGGTTTTCGAAATCCGCCCGTACAAAGGCTTTGACGATACGTGCGCCTTCGATATTTTCCTGTAATACTGTATTTAACCGGTCCAGCCTTTGCTGCACACGGCGGAAAAGCGGTGCCATCCGGCTGATAAAGAACACGATTACGATGGATGTTACCAAGAGTAAAGGGAGAAGGTCGCGCGCCAATTCAGGGCTAGTGACAAACATAAAGATCAAACTTCCAATCATCAACAATGGAGCACGCGTACCAATACGCAGCGATACCTGTACCAGCTGCTTCACTGCGGCCGAATCGCTGGTCAACCTGGTAATCAGCGGTCCGGTCTTCATCCGGTCAAGGTTCCCGTATGACAAGGATTGGATTTTTGTAAAAATCGCATCTCGCAGGTCGCGCCCAAAGTTCTCACTCACCTGAATGGAGGTGATATTGTTTCCAATTGCAATCAAAAAACTAAGCACCGATAAACCCAACATGAGGATCGCGGTTTGGATAACCACAGCCTGGTTATTCATATTTATTCCATCGTCAATAATTTTGTGAGTTAAATAGGGGATGAGCAGGTCGAAAATGACGAGGGTGGATAACATTACCAGGGCTATTACTGCCCGGCGCCAGTAGGGTTTTACATATTTCAGGAGTTTGAAAACATCATTCATCGCGTATGCATGCCCATAACATTCCCATCCCCCCGGGGAACTAGCCTAAATCATAATACAGATTAGCATGGTTGAATGTGTAGTTTAGTTTAGTATTAGATAAATTTGGATTATGGACACCACGGCGTAAAGATAGCCTGGATGAATCCTGTGCTCCGTATTTAATTAGTGACCGGATAATATAGGAAAATGCCTGTTTATTGTAGCTTTTCCACCCTGGAATGATCAGCTACCTGACTGACCAGCCTTTGGGCGATAGATTTAACGATATCGTCTGGTACCCCTTCGGCAGCAATGGATTGCAATCGTAGGTCGATCTGGTCATTCACGTAGTCCACTACCACGAAGCGGCCTTCGGAGACGAAGGCAATCTCGGTCGAGAACAGGTCCAAACCACACAGCCTGGCGATGGCGTTGGTAATTTCTTCCAGCGGGT
>JBGOYO010000223.1:0-5593 GCA_041479715.1 Anaerolineae bacterium | reverse complement strand
ATCACGGTAAAGGATAATGGCAAGGGAATTGCCAAAGAAGACCTTCCGCATATTTTCGACCGCTTCTACCGGGGGGATAAGTCCAGGCCGCATAACGGAGAATCAGGATTGGGACTGGCAATTGGCAAGTCCATCGTCGAGGCTCACGGCGGAAAGATCAGTGTGGAAAGCACCCCCGGACAGGGTGCGCAGTTCACGATATCACTACACACCTTCCAACCAGAATGAACTTGCCACTATAAGTGGTGCTTCAGTGGACCTTCGCCAACTCCAACCGGCGCAGGAGCGAACGCACTCGGGCGACGAACACCTGCGGGTGAAAGGTCTCCAGCAAGCACAGGTCAGCCCCCGCTTCCAATCCGATTAAGATATCCTCTTCCTTCATATTCGCCCCGATCAAGATTACCGGCATCAAATAGCTCACACCATCCGATCGGAGCGACCGGACAATCGCCAGGCTATTGAAGTCAGGCAATTCGATATCCAGTACGACCAAGGCCGGTTTTTCAGCACGGATGATGTCGGTTGCTCCCACACCGCGGGAAATACGGTTCACCTTGTAACCAGAGGCTATCAGGCACGTGCAGACGGAGTGCGATATGGAATCATCTGCTGAGATGAGCAATATTTTCGTGGGCTGCACCATATAATTCGCTGAGTATCCTATTGTCAGTATAGACCGGGCGTATTTAGAAATCGTTAAGGAATCATGTAAACAGTATTTGTAACTATCCACCCATTCCCGACTCACCCGCATGCTGAGGGGTCTGGAATGGGTGGGGGATAAGAGTAGCCAGCCAATTAATTATTCCTGCCTGTCATCTATTGGGTATGAACAAAAAACCCTGCGCACGAGGTTATACGCAGGGTTTTGTATGGTTATTTAAACTACCAGCTAACTACCCGATAGATCCCAATAGGCCACCTGGTCGACATTGACGGTGAGATTATTGGTGTTAGCCGAACCGATGACCAGCCCGAACTGGCCCTGGGTATAGCTGCTGTCGGTGAATTCAGCCAGCTTAAACCCATTCGCGTAAACACGCAGGGTGGTGCCTTTCATCCACAAACCCATGATATTGGTCTGATTGGCTCCCGTGTGGATGGTGGATGTCGTGTGCCACTCCTGCAGGGCGGTGTAATTTTTGCCATCCCATTTGTATAGCCGGTAGTGCCCATCGCAGGAAAATTCGAGCACATACCCTGAATTGGGGTCGGGGGCACGAGCCAGCAAGCCATAATGGTCGAGACCAGAGCAGGACCCACCGGTGATAAAGGTAGCTTGCAGATAATAATCCTTCAAGGCGGGCTTGTTGGATAGACCCCATTCGTCGCCGCTACTCGGGCTTTTAGCGGTCATTACCAGTTTTCCGTCCCCTTGAGTGAATTTCGTATTCGCCGTATCCAATAAATACCAACTATCCGCTGTATCCATATTATCAGTCCAGGTGGCAGGTCCCAGGTTCAGCTGGGAAACCCCTTCGACGACATTGATCAGGACGTAGAATGACTGGGAGGCATTGGTGCCTGTTCCAAAGTTTGCCCCGCTGGGGTTGCGCAGCTCCCAGTTACCCTGGTAAGTGCCCACCGTGCCGGGAGCTTTCAACGAGACTGATACATCCAGTGAGTTGCCTGGCGCAGTCGAGCCCGTCAGGGGCAGGGGGCTGGTGCCGCTCATCTGGTCGCCGCTGACGAAAGTCACGGCGTAAGCACTGGTCCATGTGCAGGTACCCGTATTCTGCAGGCGCCAGGTCTTGATGAAATCCTGTGCCGGCAGCATCTCGGTATTATCCGGAATGGTCACGTCCTGTACAAACTTTGCCTGGTCGGTGCAAGCCCCGGGAGTGCCGACAGCCGTAGAGGTGGCAGTGGGTGCAGGTGTGGAGGTGGCCGTCGGTTGGACCGTCACTGTGGCTGTGGGTGGCGCTTGAGTAATCGTGACCAATGGCTGAGTGGTAGGCGGTATGTTGGTGGCGGTTTCCTGCTCGGTGGCTTCAGCCTGGGTTAACACCGGCTCCTGGGTCGGTGTGGATGCTCCACCGCTGGGCATGTTACAGGCTGCAGCCAGTATCGAGATGAGTAACAATATGGATATGATGCGAAGGTGGCGTTTCATTCTCTTTCCCTCCAGAAGGTTCAATCATATAATTATGCTTGATTGACATAATCAATCAGCATTGTTCCTATGACGTAAATTATACGATAGTTGTTCCAAATCATTTTTGCGTCAATTATTCTAGCATCTCTATTTCTGGTGGAGGTTGAGGCATGACCAAACGGATCGTCATCGTGGCGGGGAACATCGGGGTGGGCAAGACTTCACTGGCTGAAAGGCTGAGTGAACGGATGGGGTGGCGTTGTGCATTTGAATCGGTGGGAGATAACCCGTACCTGGCAGATTTCTACAAGGATATGCACGAATGGTCGTTCCATTTGCAGGTCTTTTTTCTGGGTCATCGTGCCACGCAGTACCTAGAATTAGCAAAAGAGACCCAGTCTGTGATCTTTGACCGCACGATTTACGAGGATTTTTATATCTTTGCGCGCGCGTTGTACCACATGGGCAATGTGGACGAACGCGATTACCTGTCATACCAGCGGGTATTCGACCTGGTTACTTCGCAGCTGCCTCCCCCCGACCTGCTGATCTACCTGAAAGCACCCGTCCCCGTGCTGATGAATCGCATCCACAGCCGGGCGCGTAGCATAGAGACGGGAATTACCAGCGAGTATCTATCGCTGCTCGAGAAATTTTACGATGATTGGCTGAAAAGCTACGATGTTTGCCCGGTGCTCACCATTAGCTCGGATGACCTGGACTTCGTGCACAAGCCGCAGCACCTGGATATCGTCGTCCAGCGCATCCAAGACCGCCTGGCTGGCAAGGAAGAGCTGGAATTCCCACCGGGTTGAGTGATTATTTAAATAGGGGGATCCTCAATAGTGTCGGGTAGTAAACCGTCAGGATCGAATCCACAATCAGTGCCAGCATGAACCACACGCCGAAGGCGCGGTTGTGGATGAAAGCCGCGGCAACGAAATAATTGGGCCACACATCCGGATAATCGGCTGGTTTCTCAGCCGGCTTGGGGGCGCTGAACATGGGCCAGATCTGGCGAAACGTGGGGATTGCCAGCACCACTGCTGCCATCAAGATGGTGAAATAGCCGGATATAACCAACGCCAATACAAGCACATATTGCAGGATGAGCATTACCACCAGCATATAACGGGCAGGGCGCTCGCCGATCACCACCGGCAGGGTGTGGATCTTGCGTTCCTTGTCCATCTCATACTTGTCGATGTGCTTGCCAAAGATCACCCCAGTCACACCCAGGGCATAAGGCAGGCTGGCGAGCACCACCGTCCAGCTCCAATTGCCGGTGATTACGAAATATCCACCGCCGATCATTAGCGGTCCCCAGACCAGCAGCACGGATAGCTCACCAAGGGCGATATATTTGAGCGGGTAGGTGTAGAACATTACAAAAAAGACACCCAGCCCCAGGAGCAGCAGCGTCCACCAGTTGTGGCTCATGATCACCAGGATCAGCCCGAAAACCAGGGCAATAGCTCCGGTTATACCGGCATAAGTGAGGTGCTGGCGCTTGGTCATCAAGCCGTGCACCAGGGGTTGAGGTCCATACTGGGCGCGGTAGTAATTATCCTTGTCCACACCACGGTTGAAATCGGTGAAATCGTTCAACAAGTTATTGGTGGCATGTGAAAAGATAAGTCCTACCGTCAGTAAAACCCATTTCAGCAGATTAAAATTGCCATCGCGGAAGGCAAAGATGCCGGCAAACGCGCCGCTCAAAAAGGTCATGATTAACACGGCCGCCCGGGTTGAGATCAGCCACTTCGAAATAACATCCAGCTTGCCCCACTCTTCTTTTGAAACATGGGGAATAACCTGCAAGGCCTTACGCCACATGGTGATATTCATAAAATGCTCCTACGATTTTGATAACACCCAAGTATACACTTAATGCCTGACCGCGCAAATATCAGGATCGATTTAGTAGAGTATTTCAGCCACTTCCAGATATACTGAATAACCTACCCATAATAGACCGTTTTGAACGAGAGTAAAAATTCTATCTTTTATTTTGGATACCAAGATGAGAAAATCTATAGAAACCCTTGCTCACTAGTGAAAATTTATCTGTTTGCCTTCATTGAATAACATCCCGGAGAGTCTGGCACACACGCTCCACCTGGCCCTCATCCATCACGCCTGAGAAGGGGAGCGCCAACCCGCGCCGCCCAAGGTCCTCGGTCACTGGGAAGGAGCCTTCCTGATAGCCAAAGCGTTCCACCATGTATGGCTGTAAGTGGATGGGCAGGAAGTAAGGTCGAGCAGGGATGCCCAGCATGTCCAGTTTCTTGGCGATCGCATCCCGGTCCAGACCAGGGGCGAAACGCACGACGTAAACGAACCAGCTTACCCTGGAAGTGTACTTGGCGATCGCCGGTGCCTCGATACCCGGGATTTCTGCCAGCCGCTGAGAATACCAGCCTGCCACCGTATCGCGCTTGGCGATGAGCTCATCCAGGCGCTGCATCTGGATGACCCCCAGCGCAGCGCTCATCTCATCCAGGCGGTAGTTGTAGCCCAGGTGGCTGTGCTGCAGCCAGGTATCTCCAGGAGCGCGTCCCTGGTTGCGCAGGGCGCGCATCAACGAAGCCGCTTCTTCATCATCGGTGATGATCATTCCGCCTTCACCGGTGGTGATCTGCTTGTTGGGGTAGAAGCCGAACACCCCATAGTCGCCCAGGGTGCCAGCCGGATGCCCGTTGTAGGCGGCACCCAAAGCTTCACACGAATCCTCGATCACTTTCAGCTTATACTTCCAGGCTGTGTTCAAGATCATCTCGAGGTCAGCCGGCTGACCGAACACATCCACGGGCAGGATAGCTTTGAGGGTGGATTCTGGGCCGGCACCTTTTGGGGGCATCCAGGCCTGGGCATTTTTACCGCCCTGCATGATATCCTGGGTGGCGGCGAACACGAGGTAGGGATCGATATTGCCAGTGCGCGGCTCAACATCCACAAATACGGGCACTGCACCTTCATATAACAATACATTAGTAGAAGCAACGAAGGAGAATGGGGTGGTGATCACCAGGTCACCCGCCTGTATTCCAGCAGCCCGGACGCATAGATGCAACCCGGCTGTGCCTGAGCTGACCCCCACGGCGAACTTGCTGCCTGTATAAGAGCGCACCGATTCTTCAAAAGCTGCGATCTGGCTTCCCATCGACAGGTTGGGAGTCGCCAGCACCCTTGCCACTGCCTGGCGTTCTTCGTCCGTCAGGTCAGGGGAGGACATCGAAATGGCTTGGGAGAGGTTAGAACTATCTGTATTTGTCATTAAGGTTATAGATTGAGATTATTGGGTTGGTGGCAGCTGATCAGGCTGAACAGTGATATGGGTCACCGCTTGCAGTGAGTTTTCTGCCAGCGCCATTTTGGTGGGTTTTGGGGCAAAATGTAAATAAAGTAATACAGAGGCATGGCGATAATGCTGAATATGATCATGCCAATTCCAAATACCACCCGAAAAACATCCGCCCCGGTTTTATTTAATAT
>JBGOYO010000222.1:0-5599 GCA_041479715.1 Anaerolineae bacterium | reverse complement strand
GGCTGGTCGGCATGGGTGCCACATCCCATTTGAATTCAACCGTGGCATACCCCGGTACCGCCCAATGCCCGATCGTAGTCATCGCTGCTATCCCAGCCTGGAACAGGTCTGCCCCGTACTGCCCCGATGTATTCGGGTCTGGGATAGAATGGTCGGTCCACATCATATCATACAGGAATTGCCAGGCTTCACGGGCAATCGGTTCACCTAGCAGGGATTCGGTGTAGTCGCTATTGATCACTTCACCACCCCACGACCAGATCGCTTCACTCCAGGTGAGCTCCATGTCCCACAGATCGGTAGCCATCCCCCACTGTTCAACGGTTCCATCGCCGTTGGTGTCGATGGTCAGCTTCTTGGCGGCAGTTCGCAGGTCATCATAAGTCCAATTATCTGTTGGATATGCCATCCCCGCCTTGTCAAACATATCCTTGTTGTAGAACAGCACAATGGTTTGGAAATCTCGTGGCATCCCATAATATCCGTCCGTTAGCTTATATGCCTGCAAGGTAACCGGGAAAAAGCCATCCAGCATGCCGGGATTTTTATCGATATACGGCTGCAAATTTAATAACTGCCCTCGGCTTTGATAATCAAGGTACAGCGGAGCATCCATGGCGAATACATCCGGTGGAGTATTGGCTGCCATAAGTGTTTTTAGCTTGGTCCAATAGGAATCCCAATCTGACACCTCCACGGAGACCTTTATATTGGGATTGACGGCTTGAAAGTCATCTACGATCTGCTGCCAGACTGCCAGTTCCTCCGGTGCGCCCCATGCCATGAATGATATCGTCACCGGTTTTTTAGCCGCTCCGCCTCCGCACGCGGATAAGACGAACGAAGCGATCAGTACAATTATTAAGCCTAGCTTTTTCATTTGCATTCTCCTTCTTACTTACATCATGGTTAATTTGACCACTGCGTCGAGATTTGTAGGATGGTCAGGATCGAGACCTTTCGCCATTGCCCGTTCAAACGCCATCATCTGACCAAACGGAAGATACAAAACGTTGCGATACACCTCCTCTATTCCAGAACTAAATGATACATCGGTGTTGTGCTCTCCAATACTAACGGTTTCAGCGCCTAAATTTTGGACATCCTTCAACACTGCTGATTCATAAAATGCATTTGATTCCGATACTAAACCAACCACCAGCGTGTTTCCATTGACCATTGCCTTGGGTCCGTGCCTGAATTCCATAAAGTGGAAGCTTTCGCTGTGTGTAAGGCACATCTCCTTCATCTTTAAGCTTAATTCACAGGCTAATCCAAATCGTTCTCCTGACCCCAGGAAATATATCCTATCGATACTGGTTTTTTTTCCAATCTGTGCCGCTAAAGGATAATAATTATCGATTATCTGCCTTCCAACCCGCGGTAGGGAATACATCTGGTCGAGCTTAAATCTTCTTTCGCCCCAGATTGCGCTCAAACCAACTGTACTTAAAAATAATGTTGAAAATGCCCGCGTTTGAGCGATGCTCTGCTCCATCCCCGAAGGAAATATAAGATTTAAATCGCCCAGCGACGCTAGCGCAGACCCTGGGTTGCACACCAGTGTGATAATTCTCCCCTGGCGGTTGGCCCGAAATAAATTGCATGCCTGCAGGGTTTCGGAGGTCTCCCCCGATCGGCTGATGGCAACCAGTAAAATGGATGCATTAGAGATATAGTTCGCTTTTGGTGATAGCCATAATTCTGATGCCGGTAGGCCTCGCGCAGGATGACCCGTCATCACCTGGAATTGCGCCGCGGCTGAGCGTGATAAATAATATGTCGAGCCGCATCCGGTGAAAATTACCTGCTGGTATTCATCCAGTTTGAAATATACCTGGATGGCTCGTGCCTGCTCTTTCAGCACCTCGATTGCCTGTTCCCAGGCTTCAGGTTGCGAAAATATCTCCTCACGCGTATATTTCCCTCGTGCCACAATTTGGTTTGCCTCCACCGTCTGGTTTGCCATCATCTTCATTTTTTGGTTGGCCTCAAAGTGAAAATCGATAACTCACAAAAATCAATCGTTGCTTTGGAATCGACTAATAAATTATTTACGTTCGAGCAATTTTTCAGCATTTAAATAATATACCTTCTCTAATACTTCATCCGGGAGATGCATACCATAGATGTACCATCGTCCTTGCAACGGAATTGCGCCACTGTTGTAATTAAAATATTCATCTTCGGTTTCCAGGAAGCGATACGTTAACCGGTATGTATCCAGGTCTGGTCCACAATCTGATCCAAATAGGATCCTGTCTGCGTGTTCAATGAAGAACTTCCGGGCAGCGTATGGCTGCCTGCCTAGCTCAGCGATCCTGGCGCTGATATCGACATAGAAATTAGGGCATTCATCGATAAGGTTCCCCACCCAGTGCAGGTTTTCAGCATAGCACCCTACGTGTGCGCCGATAAAAATCGTCCGTGGGTTGCACCTCACCAAATTCGCCAGCCCTTCGATAATAGCAGAAAATGACGGATACGGTGGGCTGGGGAACTGCCACTCAGGGTGAGCGTTTAGCTCTTCCCACCGTTCATTGGTCTCATCCAATGGATTGAAAAATGCCACCGGGTCTGCTACATGGATCAGCACGGGTAAATCCAATTCCCCTGCCGCCAACCAAATCGGGTCCAGGCGTTTGTCATCGACCCCGACTAGCTCCCCCAGCTGATCACATACCTTTAACCCGAGGTTCTTCCAGATTTTCAGCCCTTCTGCGCCCAATTTTTTCTGAACCATGAGCCTCTCTGCAGCCCAATCCGGGAAGCCATCCCCCATCGATTTCCACATCTCCCAATTCACTCCCCCAAAGACCTTAAAACGCTCAGGATACGCGCTCTTGAATTTTTCGATATGGGTAATAAGCACATCTTCTCCCCACCCGCCATCCAGATCTACAGATAATCTCACCCCCGCCTGGTCTAAAACATCAATTAGCTCCTCCACTGGTCGCTCAGTCCATCCCCCGCCAAATTCGTCCCCTAAATGGTTATGCGCATCGACCACCTGAAATCTAGGTTTTGTGACAGTTGTTACCTTAGTCACCACGCAGGGTTGAGGTCGGTACGATTCTAGCAGCATCAATTACCTTTTGATCTAGTCATTAAAATCTCAAGTCCACCAGGTCAGGCAGTGATCACCTGGATGTTATTTTTGCTGATTTCATTGATGATTTCGACCGGTGTCTCAGTACCGGTAATGAGAGTATGGATTTGGCTGATGGGTACCAGTCTGACGGTGGATGCCCTGCCGAACTTGGTATGGTCTGCTACCACAATATTTTCCTTACCAATGGTCAGGATCGCTCGATCGGTCAAGGTTTCTGGCAGGTAATCGTTGGTGAGGCCTTCGGTTATATTGATTGCCCTGACCCCAATAAATACCTTGTCGGCGCGCACTTCTGCCAGTACCTGCTCTGCGATATGTCCAATAAATGACAGCTCGCTCGGACGCAGGTACCCACCGATACACACGATGGTGATGTCGATGTGTTCAGAAAGAAGCATCACCACCGGGAGTGAATTTGTGATCACCGTTAATTTTTGTCGTCCAATGAGATTCCGAGCCACTTCCAATACAGTGGTGCCACTGCCCAGGTACACGGTTTCCCCATCCACAACCCGGCTCGCTGCCAGGGCGCCGATTCTCTGCTTTTCTCCGATCTGGTCCACCTGTCGTTGCAACATGGGCATTTCGGGCGGTGATTTCTCTATGGCGATCGCCCCACCATGTACACGCTGCACCTTGCCGTTAGCTGCCAGGGTTTCAAGGTCTCGTCTCGCCGTCGCTTCACTCACTGCATAGTGCTCGCACACCTCGCTGACCGTGATGCGATACTGCTGGTTGATCCGTTGCAATATTTTATTTTGGCGTTCAATTCCAGAGATGATCGTGGGAGTTTCCATGTCTGTTGGCGAATATTCTTTTGACTTTAACAAACACTTTGAGTACCGCTCACAAATCAGCACAATCGCTCATAATCAATCATAGTATAGGATATTTACCATCAGCTATCAAGTGTCATTTGTCACTTAAAATAAAAAAACCGTTTCTAGGATCACTAAAAATGGTTGTATTTCTATTCTTTAAATTATGCGTGTGAAAATTAGTACCTACTCACAGGATGCGCATATGGATGATGGTGTTCCTTAGTGATCTTCACTCGGCTCAGGCGATACACGGTGTTCCGGTGTGGTACTCGCCTCCGTTCGGTGTTGCTCCGTCTCGGGTTTCTCCGTGGGTTCTACGGTTGTATTAACTTCATGTTCACCAACCGCTGTAGGTTCAGGTGTCGTTTGCACTTCTTCGTGAATCGGTTCTGCAGTACCGAAGGTATATTCCACCTCGGGGGTTGTAATCGCGGCGTGAGTTTCGATATCGTGGTGCTCCGTGGGGTCAATGATCTCAGCCTCAGTATTATGCCCGGTTTGGTTAAACACTGAACCGCTAACCGGTATATCTGCGCGTTGGATTGAAAGAGCATACAGCCCGTCATCCTCCGAGCGGATCAGCACACTTACTTTATCCCCCACTGCGATCCCCTTGCCGATCTGTGTGTGCGGAGTGACAGACAATTTGATCCCCGATATCTGCCAGGAGTTCTTATCAATTTTCTCGACTGTACCGTTGAATAGATATTGCCGCAGGTGGATTTCATTAGCGGTCACTCCTCCCTGTGTGTTGGTGACCCCTTCCACCTCCACAACTGAACCACTCACGAAAGGCTCCGTCCCAATCAATCCACCCACAAATGTAGTGTCAGCCTTGATCGTGACCGGGACTCCACTCACTGTCCAGTCGGTTAAGCTCTTTTCGTCCAGCATACCTTCAAAACTGATCTGCTGTGTTCGGTGTAATGCGATCAGCTGGTTGACCTCGTCCACACGTTGTTGGCTGTAATTTACTTCATACTCCAACCTGATCTCTCTGCTCGGTACCAGGTAGACGGTGATATCTTCCACCGCTAGCTTAACCGGGTATAGTGAATCTCCCGGCAAAGACTTGGCCGATGTGATTACCAGTCCCCCAGATAGCAGGAGCAACAGTGCCGTGATTCCCAACACCAATGCCATTCGGCTGATCACCGGTCTGAGTAACACTCCGCCGCGTATCAGCTCGCCAATCCTCATTCCGAGTGAGACCGGCTGACGTTCCGGCGTTGATGCACTTTCTTCCGCACTCAGCTTTTCGGCTTGAGATAACAGCCTCGTCAGGCTGCGCTTCATCTGCTCAGCTGATACTTGGTTCTCCCCAAGGCGTATCAAACCGCTGGTATGCTTAAGGATTTCTATCATCTCTGGGGTTAAGTCAGTAGTTTGGTTAAGGCACTCCTCAACCGGCATACCGGCATTCACTCGCTCGATACATTTTTCTAACGCGTCAATTTCTCTCTGGTTCATACCATCTCACTGCCAAGTTTTCGGCGTAAAGCCTGCATAGCTCGATATTGTAGGGCCTTGATCGTATTGATCTCCCTGCCCATCAATGCTGCTGTTTCTTCTAAAGAAAGTCTGTTCCCAAAACGCAAAGTGACCACAAGCTTTTGTGCATCGGTTAATTCGTCAATCGCCATCTGCAGTTGCCGTAGCCTTTCTG
>JBGOYO010000221.1:0-5603 GCA_041479715.1 Anaerolineae bacterium | reverse complement strand
TGGTGCAAACGGTGATCAAAAGGGGCGTGATCGTTTCTGTATGATAATGCGCTGAGTCGATCCTCCTCGTGAAATTCTCTCCTCTCCGGTATGGTCGTAACATCGGTACGGGCGCAGGGTAGAGATTTGACAAATAGATTTGAAAGCCCACCCCTGCGCCCCTACTTCAATAGTGGGTTGGATTGAAGGCGACCCTTCTATGAAATACAAAAACAAGACTACCGAATCTGAAACCCAAAATAAAAAGAGGCACCCGATGACCACTACTCCCATCAAGCTCAGCCCATCAGACCTGACCTTTTTGTGGGACGAATGCCCACGCTGTTTCTATCTCAAACACATCCATAGAATCACGCGGCCGGCTGCCCCCTTCCCGTCCGTATTTGGCGCCATCGACCGCCTGATGAAAGCCCACTTCGCCGGCCGCCCGGCTGCTGACATCGTCTCATCCCTGCCGCCCGGGGTGATCAGTGTTTCCGAGAAGTGGATCGAGTCAGTCCCCATCGAGATGCCCGAGCACTCTCTGAGCTGTTTTTTGAGAGGCAAAGTGGACGCCATGATCGGCTTCGATGACGGTTCTTATGGCATCGTTGACTTCAAGACCTCCGAGCCCAAACCTGCCCAAATCCCCTTCTATAGCCGCCAGCTACACGCCTACGCCTATGCTTTCGAGCATCCCGCCCCTGGCAAGCTCGGGCTCAGCCCTATCTCCAGGATGGGTTTGCTTGTTGAAGCCCCGCATGCCACCTGGATCGCCACCACTGAGGAAATTAACTTTCACTTTACCTCCACCTGGCTGGAGATCCCATATTATGAGGATGGCTTCCTGCACTTCATCAACCAGGTGCTGACACTCCTCGAGCTGCCCGAACCCCCTCCGGCTAACGAGAAATGCGCCTACTGTCAGTACCGTCAGCACGCCCGCGAGCACGGGTTGTGATGATATTATTACTCATCCCGGCCGCCTGCTCAACACTAAGGGAGATAAATCAGATGCGTCGGATGGAAAATCGGGGTAATAAATCACCACTGTTAGGGTTTGAAAATTCAGCAACCCATCCCATGACCATAATGGTTATAACAATAGCTTGTATAGCAACTGTTTTTGATGTATATTAATCGTATAAATAACCGATAGCCCACTGTATGTAAACAACCAAAAACCAGATAAGGCGGTGAGACCATGCCCCCAATCCTCGAAGTCAAAAACTTGGTTAAAAAGTTCGGCGATTTGACGGCTGTGGACGGCGTCTCATTTAATATCCAGGCAGGTGAAGTCTTCAGTCTGCTCGGACCAAACGGCGCTGGCAAAACCACAATCATCTCTATGCTCTCATGCCTGCTGGTACCGACCAGCGGTGACGCCTTGATCGACGGACACTCCGTCACCCGGGAGACAATGGAGGTTAAACGCATCATAGGGGTCGTACCGCAGGAAATCGCCCTGTATGAAGAGCTCAGTGCGCGTGAAAACCTGAACTTCTGGGGGCAAATGTATGGCCTGGGGCGCAACGAACTCAAAACTCGCGTCACCGAAGTGCTGGAGCAAATCGGGCTAGCCGACCGCGCCAAGGATAAGATCAAAACGTATTCCGGTGGTATGAAACGGCGGGTAAACATCGGTGTTGGACTGCTGCATAAGCCGCTCCTGCTGTTTATGGATGAGCCCACTGTCGGCATTGATCCACAGAGCCGGCGCAGCATACTCGACTCAGTCAAGGACCTGAACAAAGCTGGCATGACGGTGCTCTATACCACCCATTACATGGAAGAAGCGGAAGAGCTTTCTCACCGAGTGGGGATCGTCGACCAGGGCAAGATGATTGCCATTGGCACGCAGAAGGAGCTGACCCAAGTTGTCGGCGAGAATGAGACCTTGCGCTTGCACACCGGAGAGAACGTTGACGTGCAACCGTTAATGGACGCCTTAAAAGAACTGCCCCAAGTGATCCATGTCAGCGCTTCAGACAACATGGTGGTGCTGATCGTGCCCGAAGCGGATGATGCCTTACCACCGGTCCTGGGCAAGGCCGACCGGCTGGGCTACAAGATTCGCTCCGTGGATATCCAGGAACCTAACCTGGAGGCGGTTTTCCTGAAACTCACGGGGAAGGCGCTTAGAGATTGACCGCAGTTCTTCCGGCATATGCATAGATAATTATCGATATGAATATGATTTCCAGGCAGCGGTAGACCGGCAATTGAGAGGTCGCATGACCCATAGGGTAATTGGCGATCGACCCTTATCACACAGCCGGTGTTGGTCTACAAACGAGGTGCTCCGATGAAAATAATCCTCCAAATTGGTTGGAAAGACCTGCGCGTGATCTTTCGAGATCGCGCCGCGCTGATTTTAATGCTTGTGGCGCCCTTTGTCTTGACTGTCGCTATGGGACTGGTAACTGGATCGCTGGGCAATTCTGTCAGCGGCGTCAGCCAAGTATCGGTAGTCGTGGTCAACCTTGACCAGAACGTTATGGGTAATACCCTGGTTGAGCAGCTCAAGTCTCCCCAACTCAGCCAGCTGCTAGCGGTGGATGAAAATAACGATGTTGCTGCCGCCCGCGCTATGGTGGATACCAGTAAAACCGCGGCAGCGGTGATCATCCCGGCTGGCTTCACTGCCAATATGAACTCACAGGCTGGGCAGCCAACCTCAACGGTCGCCCAGATCGAGGTGTATAAGAACCCAAGCCGGACGATCAGTGCCGGCGTTGTTCAATCCACCGTCGAGCGTATCCTCGGCGAGATGGAAACTTCGTACCTCAGCGGGCAGGTGGCTGGCGCGGGTGCCAGGCCTGCTCTGACTCTGAAGACCAGCCAGGCCTCGGCAAGCGAAGAGACGAACCTATTAATGTATCTCGCCCCCGGTTTTGCCCTGCTGTTCCTCATGTACACCGTCAGCCTGGGCGGTAAAACCTTGCTTACCGAGCGCCAGGAAGGCACCCTGGCCCGCTTAATGACCACCCCCATCCAACCCGGCCAGGTGCTGGTGGGCAAAATGGCCGGCACCTATATGATTGGCCTGGCGCAGATGCTGATCCTGATTGGGGCTAGCGCCTTACTATTGAGTCTGACATGGGGAAATCAGCTGGCGTTGTTGATCTTGTTGATTACTGCGGTGGCTGCGGCAACCGGCTGGGGCATGTTGCTGGCAGCCCTTTCTCGCACCCCAGGACAAGTCTCCAGCATAGGTATGGCCATGACATTGCTATTCGGGTTGGTGGGTGGCAGTTTCTTCGGCGGTACACTCACCGGGGTGGTTGGCTACATAGGAATGATCACGCCTAATTACTGGGGGCAGAAAGGATTTAACACCCTGGCGAACGGCGGTAACGTACAGGATCTACTCCCCGTTTACGCTGCACTGCTGGTGATGGCCGCCATCCTTCTGGTGACTTCGGTTGCCATATTCCGCAAAAAGGGTTTGCTGCAAAAGTAAGGGAAGAGTGACTTCATGTCTAAAGTGATTGCCATCGCATTAAAAGATATCAAAATACGTAGTAGTGGGAAAACCGAGTTATTGTTTTTCCTCATCCTGCCCCTGATATTTACCGTGCTACTTTCAGGAATGTTATCCGGAAGTGGGTCAAACAAGGTTGTCATGGTCGTTGTGGATGAGGACAATACAGCTCTCTCACAAAAGCTGGTGAGCCTGCTGCAAGCCTCACAGGTTGTAGCACCGTCACTGATGACGCGTGAAAGTGCCCAAAAAACCTTTGATAAAGGCAACGCAGCTGCCATCCTTATCATTCCCTCCGGTATGGAAGCCAGTCTAAAATCGGGTCAGGCGGTTGCGTTGGATTTTAACCAGAATCCAACGAACAACAACGGCCTCGCTGCTCAGCAGGAAGTGCAGAAAGTTGTCAGCCAGATCAGCCGCAGCCTGGCAACGGGCCAGACAGATTTCACCAGTGCCCCGACCCGCATTATCATCACCCAACCAGCGAACACGCTTAAAACTCAAAATCAGAAGGAAACCCAGGCAGCCCAGGCCTCCGCTGGTGAGCTCATAATCTGGGTCTTCATACCGCTCCTGGGCACCAGTGAGCTGATGGCTTCTGAGCGCGTGTGGGGCACACTGCGCCGTTTGGTGACCTCACCCACCCGTAAGCCGACCTTCCTGCTCGGGACGATCACCGGTCAATTCAGTTACGGTTTTGTTCAAATGCTAGTGTTGGTGCTCGTCGGAGTTGTGCTGCTCAAAGTTCCCTGGGGACAAAACCCATTGGCGTTGTTGTTGTTGCTCATTAGCTTCGGCCTGGCAGCGGTGGCCATGGGCACCATGTTGGGCACCTTCACCCGGTCCCCCAGTCAGGCGAGCGGTTTGTCTATCGCTTTGGGGATGGTGATGGGGCTGCTGGGCGGTTGTATGTTACCGATAGAAGTGTTCCCACCGGCAGTGGCCAATGCGGTAAAAGTGTTGCCCACCACCTGGGCAATGATGGGTATGACTCAGCTGACGGTGTACAACGCCGGCTTGATGGAGATCCTGCCCTATGCGGCTGTCCTGCTCGGTTTCGCCTTGGTGTTCTTTGTAGTGGGGATATTAAGGTTCCGCTACGAGTAGGAATACCTGTACAAGCATTGAGTACTTCTTGTCACTTTTTTGTGATTCAAACTCCTCCCTATCATCTACAACCAAGCAATAACTAAAACACGAAGAATTTATATTAAAATCCTTCGTGTCGGAGGGCGCTACCTTTGCGCTCCTTAGTGTACTTAGTGGTTTTCTTTCTCTTACTTTACGGCGGGGGAAGGAAGTTCCACGGGTTCACCTTGCCGTAACTCTCATTCAGCATCTCGAAGTGCAGGTGCGGCCCCGACGAGTTACCCGTGCTGCCGAAGTAACCTATCACGTCCCCCTGGTTCGCGCTCTGCCCGCAGCCCACATTTATTACGCTCATATGGGCATACAGGGTTTGCCATCCGCCGTCATGGTCGATCACCACCACATTACCGTATCCCCAATTATTCCATCCGGCATAGACGACCACACCGTTATCAGAGGCATAAATGGGGTCGCCCAATGCTCCGGCGATGTCGATCCCGAAGTGGTTGGTAGCGGGTGAATAATCATATCCCGACAACCGGTGCAAGTTGGCCGGCCAGATGAACGAGCCTGTACCCACCGCCCCATCCACCACCGTGCCACACGAGCCCGGTCCGAGGATCTTCGCCACGCCAGGGTTGCTGCGCGAGATGCGCGGCGCGCTCCACGTGACGTACTCGCGTCGTCCACCGGGGACGAACAACATCGTGCCCGGCTCAATGTTCGGATGGGCATAATCCCCCAGGGCTGCAGGGTCCAGGTGGTTGCCCTGCCAGTTCACGATCACATCCGGGGTGACGTCATAGCCATGCGCCACACCATTCAACCCCTCGCCTTTCGACCAGCGGTGGTATGTGCCATCTTCAGGCATGATATTCAGCACCACCCCAGGCTGGATATTGTCCGGAACATCTAACAGCGTATAATAATTTCCCCAAAAGATTGTTTCAGGCTTCAGCCCGAACATTTCGGCGATCCCAAAGATGGTATCGCCTTTTTGAATTGTGTATGTGGTGATCTCGGTGCGCGGCCGGGAGGGGATGGTAGTATG
>JBGOYO010000220.1:0-5611 GCA_041479715.1 Anaerolineae bacterium | reverse complement strand
GAAACTTGAGGAGCTCAGCAATGCGGATTTTGATGTTCAGCCATGGCTACCCGCCCACGCTAAGTGGTGTGACGCTGGTTGTCCAAAAAATCGCCCGTGCGATGGTAGAGCGCGGACATGCGGTCATGATCGTCACCGCCAGCGAGAGACACCTGCCCTACCACACCGAGGACCAGGGTGTTCAGCTGGAGCGGATCCTGGGCATCCCCAATCCGTTCTGGTGGGAAGGACCCATGCCGATCATCAGTCCGGGCTCAATCCGCAGCCTGGCAGAGCGTTTCAAACCAGATATCATCCATACCCATGATAATGGTTACCAGAGCCTGGTGCTGCCTATGGTGAAGTGGGATACATCCCAAAGGCTGATCACATCCTGTTATACGCTACCGTCTTTTTTCACCCAATTTTTGAGACCCGGGGAGCTGGAAGCCAGGTTTGATGCTCTAATGTGGAAATACTACCTTCAAAATCTGGGGCATTATGAACATGTGGTCTTCTGCACTCATACGCATGAGCGCGATTTCCTTGCCCACGGTCTGAGCCGGCCGACCACCGTCATTTCGAATGGTGTAAACATCCAGCGTTATCACCCCGGCAAGGAACCCGGCGAGGATATTGAAACGCGCTATCACCTCCCCCCAACGCCACGCATCCTGTCGGTTGGTCGGCTGATGAAGGATAAGCGGCTCGATTTACTGATTAAAGCAATGCGATTGGTGTGCGATACACAAGAAGCCCACCTTATTGTCGTTGGTCGCGGAAGTGAACGACGACACCTCAAGACCCTCATCCGGATGCTGCACATGGAGCCATACATCCACTTGCTCGGATATGTGCCCGAGGAGGACCTGCCGGCCCTGTACCGGGCATGCGATCTATTTGCGATTCCATCCATGGTAGAGGTGCAGAGCCTGCCGGCGCTACAGGCTGCGGTCTCGGGCCTGCCCATCGTCGCTGCGGACTCCGCCGCTCTGCCAGAGCTGGTGCGCCATGGTGAAAATGGACTACTGGTCAATCCGCTGAACCCCGGTGAACTCGGAGAGGCAATCCTGTTTATTCTCAGCCAGCCGGAGAAGAGGCTCCAAATGGGACGGGTTTCGCTGGAAATCGGCTGCCCCCACAATGAGCAGCTCACTTTCCAGGCGTATGATCAGTTTTACAGGGAGCTGGCAAGGAACGGCAGGTAAGGTTAGTTGGTAGAATCTTGATATTCAAGCTCGGGTAGTTCGCAGGTATTTTTTTTAAGATTTATAATTCACCGAGAAGGTCCATTTTTGTAGATAACTCACCAATAAAACAAGTAGAATTTTCTGATTCGGTAATTTACGGAGGCCGAAATGAACAGATATTCAAATTTATTGGCTATCGTAGTGTTGTTATCGATTACGACTCTCATGGTTACTTTGTTCTCGCCTGGAAAAACTGCATCGGCATTCAATGCACGGCAGGTGGATTCAACTGGAAAAATAACCCTTACGATACCTGTTCAGAATGGATCCATATCTGAAGTTATATCAAATAACATCATGGCCAAGAAACAACCTAGCGAGGATGATGATTTATACAGTATGCATGGTCTATCTTCCACCATTAATCCACTATTGGGTGTAAATATCTTCCTTCCCTTCGTCAACAGGGCTATGCCACCCCTGGGTATCTATGGCATCGTGACAGATGATGGCCAACCAGCACATGGGGTTCCGCTAGACTTACGATTCTTCGATGGAACAAATTGGTCCACACTTGCCAGCCAGACCACTTTGATAAATGGAAACTACTCATTTTTAAACGTCCCGACCTTGAATCCTGGTCAGCTCTATTATGTCCGTTATATGCATCAAGAAGGTTACAATACGCGCATATGGACGTGGCATACCCAATCGATCGAGAATTATGAGAACGGAAGTAATTTCCACATAGGTGATTTCGATGTACGCGATGTTTTTTTGTTGATTCCAATGCCGGATGAAACAATCAGCCTGCCGTACCCCTTCCAATGGACACTCCGGCCAAATTCTCCAACAGATACATATGAATTCAACATATACGACCCAAATGACGGCGATCCATACTTCTACACCATTCCTCCCCTTGGGTACGTGACCCGTTATACTATGGACAGCCGGCCACCTGGATTCAACGTGGGAGAATTGTACGTCTGGGAGATTTGGGTATACAGCCCAGATGGTGGGTACGGGATTTCTTTAGAAACCCGTATGGTTACCTTTGCCAATAAGAGCATGGGGTCTCAACCTGGAGAAACTCTGCCTGCACTAAAGGATATACAGGACCTTGAAAGTCGATAGTGGAGATAAATTCAGCTTGGTGGTAAGGGACTATATTGCATTAAATTCCTCCTGACTAAACGGTGTCCATGCAAATATCGTCTATGCATGAGATAATACAATTAGCAGGCATCAATTAAGTATAAAGAAAACTTACCTTGATATAGAGACTTGTCACCTGGGAGACATGGCTATGATTCTGGATACAACTTCCTTAAACCAAACCATTGATAATATCAACACGCTGTTCCTTTCAGGTGCAGAAATCGCACCAGCAGAAGGGCTTGAGGTGGCAAGGTGGATTGTCTCCCGCCAGGGAGAAAAGGGTTCTTATCGCGGCCTGCCTGCCGGCACACTGGCTGACTTCGAGCAGGGTATGCGCGTATTCACCGGCGAAAAGCTGCTTTGTGCCAGCGCGCGGCATATCATGGGGCAGGAAGCCGCCCGCGCAGCCTGGCTGTTAGGTCACGATGACCCGAATGTACGGCGTGCTTACGACCAGGCTACTCGTTGGATCCATACAACTCCAGAATTCGAAGAACATGGCACCTTCTGCTGCGGACGGTGCTCACTGGCATTCTGGAGGCATATCTGGGTGGGTGATTTTGACCATAAGGAAGCACATCTGGTGAAGGGACTTCAGCAGATGAAAGACCTCCGTCTGGGGGATGGTAAATGGCGGACTTACCCCTTCTTTTATGCAATCTATACATTAGCAGAGCTGGAGCTGGATCCGGCACGTGCAGAACTCAGGTATGCCCGGCCGGTGATGGAGCGATATATCAAGCACGCGCGTGCAGATATCTTTGCAAAACGCAAGGTCACAATTATCACGAATATACTTGAAAATTTGAACTAAGCCAATCAAAGTCCAAAATCATCCTGCATGGGTAAGAAAATAGAAAGGACCACCTATGAAAAGTCGCCCTTTCTCAGCCACACTAACAACTAAGGAGCAGCATAATGTGCGCAGATCAATTCTATGGCGGCATTGAAGGCGGTGGAACGAAATTCATTTGCCTCGTCGGTAGCGGGCCGGATGAGATCATCGAGGAGACCCGCTTCCCCACCACCACGCCTCAAGAGACCCTGCAGCGTATCACCGACTTCTTTCTCCCTTATATATACTCGAACCGACTCAGAAGCATCGGCCTGGGTTCGTTCGGACCGGTGGATGTCAACCCAGTGTCGCCCACCTATGGCTACATCACAACTACGCCCAAGCTGAATTGGGCTAATACTGACATTTTAGGTCTGCTGAAAAACGAGCTGCATCTTCCAATCGTGATCGACATGGACGTGGCAGCGTCTGCCCTGGGCGAGTTCTGCTGGGGCGCCAACCAGGGCCTCGACCCCTCCTTATACCTGACAGTCGGGACCGGGATTGGGGGCAGTTACATCCTGGACGGAAAACCCTTGCGCGGGCTGGTCAGTCTTGAGATGGGGCATGTTTACCTCCCCCATGACCCCGTGCTTGATCCCTTCCCAGGCTCTTGCCCTTATCATAAGGACTGCTTCGAGGGCCTTGCCAATGGACCTGCAATTCAAGCGCGCTTCAACAAACCCGCAGAGACGCTGGCAGATGATGACCCGTTCTGGGAGCTTGAGGCGGGTTACATTGCCTATGCGCTGGCAAATTACATCTTCACCCTTCCGCCAAAAAGGATCGTCTTGGGTGGGGGTGTGATGCACCGTGTTTTCTTGTATGACAAAATCAGGACCAGACTTTCTGCACTGCTCAACAACTACTTGAGCCATCCCACTCTAACTAGCCGTCTGGATAGCTACATCGTCCCACCGGCATTGGGTTACCGTTCAGGCGCATTGGGTGGGATTGCCCTTGCCATGGACCTGGAATAAAACACGTCACATTAATAAACAAGTGGTTTCACAAGCGATAGGCATTCGTTTAAGGAAACTAGTTCTGCCATGCGGGTGGGCTGGATGATGTATAATCTGGATCGGCTCAATGATTAATAATCATAATGGTTGAGTGGGGAAATAAAACAAATGGTTTATTACGATGAAACAATCTGAAATCGCCTACCACCGCCTCGGCAGCCAGCAGCTGGTGGGGACCGACTTTTCCACCCCTAAAGAACTCGTCTATTGGATGGGTGCCATGCAGGCACAGGATTACCCCATGGCAAAGTGGGCCATTGGAACGCGCCTGCCAGGCATAACCGACCAGGCGGTAGAAATTGCGATTGCCAACGCAGACATCATCCGCACCCACCTGCTCAGGCCCACCTGGCATTTTGTGGCTGCCGAAGATGTGTATTGGATGCTTGATCTCACTGCCCCCCAGATCAATGCCGCCCAGAGCTCACGGGATCATCAGCTGGACCTCACTGAGGATGTAATTGCGAAAAGCAATACCACCATCGAAAAAGCCTTGAGCACAGGGAGGCATCTCACCCGCGAGGAGCTGATCACCGCCCTGCATCAGGCGGGGATCACCACCGACCAGAACCGGGCTTCGCACCTGTTCGCCCGTGCTGAGCTTGAGAAGATCATCTGCAGTGGCGCTTCTCGCGGCAGCAAGACCACCTACGCCTTGCTATCTGAGCGGGTGCCAAAACACAACGACATTTCAAAGGACGAAGCGTTGGAAAAACTCGCCAAGCGTTATTTCACCAGCCGCTCGCCGGCTACGCTGCAGGATTTCACCTGGTGGTCTGGTCTTCCCGCCCGGGATGCGAGTAAAGCTCTGGAGCTGGTCAAATCGGATTTCGATCGAGTACTGACTGACGATCGGACCTATTGGCTTTCTCATGGCATCACCCTCCCGCATACCGGTCGCGATGGCGCCTATCTATTACCCACCTACGATGAGTACATCATCAGCTATTCCGACCGGAGCGCCTCCATCCCTCCACAATTGGAGCAGTATATGAAGGAGATTTCTGACCGGGGGGTATTCCGTCCAATTATCGTGGTCGAAGGGGAGGTGGTGGGGATTTGGAAGCGCAGCTTGCACAATGAATCCATCCGCATCGAAATCCAGCCTTTCATAGATCTAAACCCCGCCACAAAGGAATGGATAACCGGTGCCGCTGCGCGCTATGGGTCCTTTTTAGGCAAGGCAATAGATCTAATTTGAGGCAAATTTCAGAGGCAAGACAAATCCCAATGTGGAAATCGGATAAAATGAAACCTGAATACCTGCCCGGAGGAGTCTCATGGTGCCGCCAGTAACCCAGCAAATCGTCCCCTTCCGCTTACCCTTACCGCTCAAGCTCAGCCATGTGTATAGTTATCTGATCAGAACCGACGAAGGATTTTTTCTGGTTGATACCGGGATGACTAACGCCAGAAGCCAGCTT
>JBGOYO010000219.1:0-5629 GCA_041479715.1 Anaerolineae bacterium | reverse complement strand
TCAGGGGTTGCCAGAACGGTGTGAATACGCTATAATCTGCCCGCAATTTATACTATCGGGGCGTAGCGCAGTCCGGCTAGCGCGCTTGCATGGGGTGCAAGAGGTCCCGGGTTCAACTCCCGGCGCCCCGACTACAGACCGCTTACATACCGAATTTTGGTAGGTAAGCGGTCTGTGGTATTCCGGGGGATTAAGTTACCGTTATAAATAGACTGGTTACTATAAACATGGTCAATTCATCAATAAAGTAGTTAATCACGCACAGTAAAGAGCTTTTTCGTAAATTTGTTAAACTATCTTCCTCTTGGGTAAAACTAATTGCAAGCCACTTGGAAAGCCGTAACCTTACGAGCTTTTAGAACGCCGGAATAGGAAGTTCCGCTGGGTCGCCCATGCTTATTGGTGAGATGTCGCAGTCGAAAACATTTCAAATCAACCGCGTAGAGGAATAGCTACACGCTCTTCCTCGCCTGGAGATGCACATAGCCTTCCCCGGATCCTTCTTCCTCGGTCGCCTCTTCCTCGATCGCCTCTTCCTCGATCGCCAACCCCGCTTGCTCAAACCAGACTCGCACTTGTATCATGGATGGGTGGTAGTGATAGACGGACAGGTCGAGCCTTTCGCCGGAAAACGCCTCCGGATCCAGCGCATCCAACGCCATGGCCTGTGCGTAGACTTCGTCGAGTTCGTCGACGACCTCGCCAAACACCACCGGCAGCTCCACCGCCTTAGCCCGTTCATAGGCTACACGGTAATCGCCCAACTCCGCCACATCAACCGTGATATATAGCCTCCCATCCGGCTTGAGCGCCCTTTGGAAGCGGGCCAGGATCCCCGGCCAATCTTCCGGACAGATGTGTTCCACTGCGTCTATGCAAATCACTCCGTCAAATGTCGCCTGAAAATCCATCTCCTGCAGGCCCACATCTTCGTGTAGTGCAGCCCTGGAAAGCAATCCTGCGGGAAGTGCTCCCTCGCCCGGGTCAAACCACCGCCCGATTGGTCAATGCCAAGCACACTATGCCCTGCTTCAACCAGCATCCCATCATAAAGCCCACTCCCGCAAGCTGCATCGAGGATGAAGCTGTGTTCATGCAACTGACCCAGGAACTTCTCGATACACTGGCGGTGCGGCTGGTCGGGGTTAAGCCCGTACTTTACCCACCAGGTAGGCGCCAAATTGTCGTACAGCGCCTCGGCCATGGTACGCATCTTTTTAAGCCATTCTACTCGTTCCATCGTTGACATCTCACTGGTATCTTGGATTTATAATAAATGAATTATGCAATCTGCAGAGAAGAAAGCTCTCCCAGATTCATCACTAAGCATCCATGGTGATGCTCGCAACATTTCTATCTGATAGATCACGTGGAGGGATTCCAGATGCACTAACAAGGATTATTATAATAGTAATGACTAATCTACGTTACTCGTTTTTAGATATTCTCAACATCTTGCGTGGTAAAATGTGGCAGGCAAGCAGTCGAAAGAGGGCGGAACGTAGTCGAGCTAGCGCGCTTGTATGGGGTTCTAGTACCGACCCACCAGCATATGGGTGGGAAAGGGTATTTCCCGGGTTTAATTCCCGGCGTCAGGACAGTTTTTACCGGTTCAAGCTCCTCTCTTTTTTTTGAGGAGTTGGTTTGTTAATCGATGATAGAAGCGTAGTGGCATTGTAAACAGGAGACGATTATGAAATTCCAATTAGATAATGGTTATTTAGCATACGAGCGAACAGGTTCCGGTATCCCGTTGCTCTTTATTCACGGATATCCCCTCTCGCGCAAGATCTGGAACCCCCAAATGGATGGGTTGTCTGATATTGCCTCCGTCATTTCTATTGATTTGCGCGGGCACGGCGAATCTTATCCATTCGAAGGCACTTACCGCATGGATTTGCTGGCGGAAGACTGCCACCGGCTGTTGGCTGACCTGCAAGTAAAACTCCCCGTCGTCGTATGTGGGTTATCCATGGGCGGATATGTGACCCTGGCGCTTTATCGTAAATTTCCAGAATTGTTCAAGGGCATGATCTTAACCTCCACCCGTTCAGGTGCGGATTCAACCGAGGGTAAAGCTAACCGGGATGCTGGAGTGAAAAATGTCCACGAGCACGGTGTAACCTACATTGTGGAGAATATGCTCCCCAAGCTGGTATCACCGATCACCTTCGCTTCGAATAAACCATTGGTAAATACCATCGATGGCATTATGCTGGAAACCTCGGTCAATGGAGTGGCAGGCGCATTACAGGGTATGCGCGACCGGCCTGACTCTACTCCGCTACTCTCACAGATAGAATGCCCGGCGCTGATCATCCATGGGTCCGACGACCTGTTGATCCCCGTTTCAGAAGCACAATCGATGCACACACAGCTGCATGGTTCCGGGCTGGTCATCATACCCGAAGCTGGCCATTTACCCAACCTGGAACAACCTGAGCTGTTTAATCAGGCTGTAGGCGAGTTTTTATCGAGCCTACCCTAGGAGTGATACAACTTATGGTTTAGGATGTAATGGTGGAGTTTATCCGGAACCAGATACCGGATTGACTTGCCCTCGCCTACTCGGGCGCGAATATCAGACCCTGAAATTTCGATCACGGGTGTCTGTAGAAAATGCAGTTTTTCGCTGAGTCCCCCAATCTCAAGCTCCAATTTTGATGTTTCAAGAGCTTCATCATGCCGCATCATCACGGCGATCCCATGACACAGTGATATAAACATGTGCGGCTCATGCCAGGCCGGCAGGTCATTCAGCGAGTCGGCTCCCATCAAGTAAAAGAACTCATCCTTGGGGTTTTTTTCACGCAATATTGCGACCGTGTCGGCTGCAAAATGTGGCGGCTCTCGGTCCATATCCACCCGCGAAAGGTTGAAATTTGAATTACCTGCGATCGCCAGCAGGACCATCGACATCCGGTCCTGAACCGGGGAGATTTTTTGCATGGTCTTATGCGGCGGGTACGGGGTGAGCACCCACAATACCTGGTCCAGGTCCAGCTGTTCACGTGCATCTTCAGCCAGGATCAGGTGCCCAATATGCGGTGGATCGAAGGTGCCTCCAAAAATCCCGATTCTCATCGACTCAATCCGTCCACTCTAATTCGTATTCACCCACCTTTACTATATCTCCTTCTTTCACACCCGCTTCGCGCAGTGCCTCATCGATCCGCAATGCCTGTAGAATGCGTTGAAAACGCCTGATCGAATCATCGTTTTCCCAATAGGTCATCGCTGCTGCTCTCTCAATCGACGCACCTGAGATACGCCAACCGGTAGAGATACGCTGGATCTCATATTGCCTCGGATCTGTCTGCAGGTGGTACACCGGGACGAGGGCTTCTTTCGCGACAACTGGCGTTGATTGGAGAACTTCGTAAGCTTTATCCAACAAGGTGCGAACGTTGCTTCCGGTCACAGCAGATATATCGATGGCTGAGATACCCTTCTTCTTGAGACTTCGACGGATTTCCTCCCATCGGTCCTTCACTTCGGTTATATCCATTTTAGTCACTGCTACAACCTGAGGCTTTTTTGCCAGGTCTGGATCAAACAAGGCAAGCTCTGTGTTGATTTGGGCATAATCAAGGAGTGGGTCTTCAGCCAATCCATCCAAGAGGTGGATCAAGACTCGCGTCCTCTGGATATGGCGCAAAAATTCGAAACCCAGCCCCGTGCCCGAATGAGCTCCTTCTATTAACCCTGGGATATCCGCCAGTACCAACGTCCGTTCATCGTCCAACCTGGCGACTCCCAGGTTGGGCTCGATCGTGGTGAATGGATAATCAGCAATCTTCGGTTTAGCGTTGGTAACCGCCGCCAGAAGGGTTGACTTACCGGCATTCGGAACGCCGATGATGCCCACGTCTGCGATCAGCCTAAGCTCCAGGCGGAGGTTGCGTTCCTCACCCGGCGCTCCTTTTTCGGCGATGCGTGGGGCTTGATCGCGCGAGTTGGCGAACCGGGCATTACCCCTCCCGCCTCGGCCCCCTTTACACAGGGTGATTTCCTGATCAGCATCCAGGAGGTCTGCCAGCACCTCCCTGCTATCGGCGTCGTAAATGATTGTCCCGGGTGGGACTTTAATAACCAGGTCTTCAGCAGAGTGACCGGTCTGGTTTTGTTTTGCCCCACGTTTCCCATCTTGAGCGATAAACTTATGTTGGTGTTGAAATTCATGCAAAGTATTTAGTGCTGGAGATACTTTGATAATGATATCTCCACCTCGACCCCCATCTCCACCATCCGGGCCACCGTGAGGGATATACTTTTCACGGCGGAAGTGCACCACGCCATTTCCACCATTTCCAGATTTTACGTAAATGATCGCTTCATCGATAAACATTGAGTTTTTTTGTCAGAATTAGATAACTAGATTATACCATTGGGGTAATTTGATCTGTTGTTTGTATCAAGGTTGTTTCGTACTAGTCCAACATTTGTATTATAATTGTGGGGAATTGCACTATATCTCAAACCATGCTAGATTAACCTGATCCCGCCAATTGGAGGTTATATGGAAGATAAATTTGTTCCCTATATTGTTGTTGGAAGGCTGCCACTCTATCTCCGCACCCTACAGCTGATGAGCCAGGAAGGAAGAAGGGTGACTTCCTCCCAGGAATTGGGTGAAAGGCTGGGAATTTCTGCTGCTCAAATCCGCAAAGACCTGTCGCAATTCGGTGAATTTGGTAAGCAGGGCACCGGATACAATATCGACTTTCTTACCGACCAGCTGCGCCAAATCCTATGTGTCAATCGGGTGTGGGACGTGGCGATTATCGGCATCGGTGATGTAGGGCATGCTCTGGCGCGCTACCAGGGGTTCTCTAACCGAGGCTTTCGCATCGTGCTTTTATTCGACAATGATCCCCAAAAAATTGGCATGAAAGTGGGCGGGTTCACCGTTCAGAGTATTTCCGAGATGGTGGCGAAGATAAGGGAAGCCGGTGTTCAAATCGCCATGTTATCCGTTCCGGTCGAGCATGCCCAGCAAGTGACAAATTTGCTACTTGAGGCTGGTGTAAAAGCAATCCTCAACTATGCCCCGATCAACATTTCCGTCCCGGCGGATGTGCACGTCCAATATATAGATCCTGTGCTCCATCTTCAACGGATGACCTATTATTTGGAATAATAAAAGGTGAGGTCATATTCACGCTTCACCTCCCCTGTACTTCCCTATAAATCAGACGGTGATCAAATTCCGTCTGAGCATATCATGCATTTTGGTTGCTCGAGCAGCTCCCAACACAATACAGGTCGTGGGGTGGTCCACAAGGTAAGCCGGCACGCCCAGCTCTTTTGTAAATAAGCGGTCAATCCCACGCAGTAGCGCTCCGCCCCCACACAGGGCAATTCCGCGATCGATGATGTCTGATACCAACTCAGGAGGCGTCTTCTCCAGCACGTGGCGGGCAGTTTCCACGATGGCGTGTAACGGCTCTTCCAGCGCGTCGATGATCTCTCCCGTGGTCAGCGTCACTGGCCTGGGTAAACCTGTTACCTGGTCCTGACCTTGGATCTCCACGCTTTGCTCATCATCTTGTGGAACTGCCGCCCCGATCTTTATTTTTACCTGCTCGGCAGTGATCTGCCCGATGATCAGACCATATTTCTTCCGCAC
>JBGOYO010000218.1:0-5635 GCA_041479715.1 Anaerolineae bacterium | reverse complement strand
GGTCATAGTTTTTCAACCACGAGAACAGGGTTGGACCGATATTGAAGCTGATTTTCTCGAAATTTCCCAATTTTACGTTAGGTAGGTAGCATTCGGCATAGATGCGTTCGTTCCAATTGCGGTACGGAGCTGCGCCATACTCATGAGGAATTAAACCCGAGATTGGATCCTCGCGGGGAGGCTGGTAGAAGTGACCGTGGATCGACAGGGCACGCACTGACATAATATCTAATTTTCCCCCCGGCTGGCAGCGATGAACCGGAACGTCATGCGATGAGTTTTAACCCAAATCTCATATTTTAGCAAGGGGAATCTACTGATTCTTAACATTAATGATTGGAGCCTTAACCTGATTTCCCATTTGCTTTTATCGTGTAAAATTATCTTTTGAGGTTGGTATATGCCTACTTCCACCCGAATAAATGTTCTATTTCTTGCATCAGAAGCCGAGCCTTTTGTCAAGGTCGGCGGGTTGGGAGATGTCGCCGGTTCTCTACCGCGGGCATTACGGGGTTTAAATCAGGCAACCGGTGAGGCACAAGGGAAACTCGACGTCAGGTTGGTTATCCCCTTTCATCCTGCCATCAATAAAGATGCATATACTCCTGTGTTTGTGGCAGAGTTTCCCATCCATACGCTGGATGGTGACATTTTGGCAAGAGCCTATTCCATTGATCTAGACGGGCTGCCTGTCTATTTGATCGGCGGCACACCTATTGATAATGAGACCGCTGTCTACTCGGTGGATTTCGCTGCTGACGGGTATAAATACGTTTTCTTTTCCATGGCTGCTCTGGCACTGGTCAGGGAATTGGACTGGAAACCGGATATTTTGCATGCCAATGACTGGCACACTGCCGCAGCAGTTTATTCAATGGCGTTGCAACGCCCGATTGACTCATTTTTCAGGCACACAGCCTCCGTCCTGACCGTTCATAACCTGCCTTATTTAGGGTCTTTTACCTCTCCCGCCCTGGATGCATTCGGCCTCCCTCCCGCCGTAGATTCTAACCTGCCCATCTGGGCGCAGCATATGGCATTACCATTGGGCTTACTCACAGCTGACTACATCGTAGCGGTATCGCCGGGTTATTCAATGGAGATCAAGACGAAAGAGTTCGGCTCAGGGTTGGCTACGTTCCTGAGTGCCCATGATGAAAAAATTACCGGCATTCTCAATGGGCTAGACACCAGCAAATGGGATCCAGCCACAGATGGTGAGCTGGCTGCCAGGTTTGATTTCAATAACCTGGCTAAACGCTCCATCAATAAGTCCTTCCTCCAAGATGAATTAGGCTTGGAAATTGATCCGCTTATTCCTCTGCTGGCTATGGTCACGCGCATGGATCCGCAAAAAGGCGTCGACCTTGCGGTAGATGCTCTCCGGGTGTTGCTTCAATCAGACGACGAGCACTTACCACATTTTCAAGCTGTCTTCTTGGGCACCGGCAGTCCAATTTTGGAGGATTCAGCCCGTAAGCTCGAACAGGATTATCCCGATCGTATTCGTGCTCGGATACTATACAGTGACCAGTTGAGCCGTCACATTTATGCCGGCGCTGATGCCTTATTGATGCCATCACGCTATGAGCCGTGTGGTCTTTCTCAGATGATCGCCATGCATTACGGTTGCGTACCCATCGCCCGTGCAACTGGCGGACTCTCCGATTCGATCAAAGACCCGGCTGATTCTGATGATTGCACGGGGTTCTTGTTTAAAAAAGCTACTTCCACTGCCCTGGCTGTAGCAATCAAGCGTGCCCTAAAGATGTATCTTCACCAGCCCAAACATTGGCAGGAACTTCGCATCCACGGGATGCATCAAGACTTTTCGTGGGACCGGTCTGCACAACAATACCTTCATTGTTACCGTATGCTATTACACTGAAAAATATGTATAATGTTTCTAGTTTGTATAGGAGGCATATATGAGAACTCGGGCTGTCATCCTTGCGGGCGGAGAAGGTTCCAGGCTTGGTACACTCACGGCCAAAAGGACCAAGCCCGCTGTGCCATTTGGAGGTAAATACCGGATTATCGACTTTACCCTGTCGAATTGTGTTAATTCCGGCATATTTGACGTCATGATTATCGCCCAATACAGGCCTCATTCCCTCATCGAGCATATCGGAGCGGGTGGGCCGTGGGACTTGAACCGTGATTTCACTGGTGGAGTTCGTATTTACACGCCTTATAAAGCCCGTGGTGCTTCGGACTGGTTCCTGGGCACAGCGGATGCCGTCCAGCAAAATTTCCGCTTTGTCAAAAACTCCAACCCCGACCTCGTGCTCATCTTGTCCGGTGACCATGTCTATGAGATGAATTACGCCACCATGGTCGATGCCCATGAGGCGAACCACGCCGATCTGACCCTGGCAACCATCTCTGTCCCCATAAAAGAAGCCACCCGTCTTGGCATCGTTGGTGTGGACGCCGAGAACCGCGTCACTTCGTTCGTCGAGAAACCTGAGCAACCGCCTTCAAATTTAGCCAATATGGGTGTCTACCTGTTCAAAACCGACATTTTGAACCAGTTTTTGCTGGAAGATCACAACCTGCCCAATTCGACGCATGACTTCGGCAAGGACATTCTCCCCAAGATGGTTGCTGATGGTGCCCGGGTCTTTGCCTTTCCTTATTCTGGTTATTGGATGGATGTGGGGACAGCCGCCTCTTACTGGAAAGCCCACATGGATCACCTGGAAGATAAGCCGCCCTTCGATTTGAATGATCGTTCCTGGATCATTCACACCCGCACCGAGGAACGGCCTCCGGTGTGGATTGCCCGTGGTGCTACGATTGAGAATAGTCTCATCTGTGACGGCTGCGAGATCGACGCAACTGCCAAAATTATCCGCAGCGTTCTCTCCCCGGGTGTAATGGTCCGCTCCGGTGCGATCATCAGGGAATCCATCCTGTTAACCGACACCATAGTTGAATCTGATGCAGTCATTGAGCGTGCCATCATCGATAAGCGTGTCCATATCAGGTCACATGCCAGGGTTGGCGGTATGATCGATGGTCCCGATCCAGTTCTCACCATGATCGGCAAAAACAGTGAGGTCCCCAAGGGTTTCACCGTTGAACCTGGAGCCGTGATCGGTACGGATGTGGTCGAAAGTGATTATCCGGCTGCTATCGTCCGTGGAGATGATTATATACTTACCAAGAGATTAGCTCATGAAGTTTAACCGCGCTTCTGGCATTTTACTGCACCCCACCAGCTTCCCGGGACCCTACGGTATCGGCGATATCGGCTCGCGTGCCCATCGCTGGGTCGATTTCCTTTCTGGCGCAGGTTGTGGGCTTTGGCAGGTTCTCCCAATCGGACCAACTGGTTACGGCGATTCTCCTTACCAATGTTTTTCTTCTTTTGCTGGCAATCCTCTTCTGATCAGTCCGGATGCTTTACTCAGAGAAGATTTACTGCATCCGGATGATTTGTGCGACCGGCCGTTTTTTCCGGATGATCACGTTGATTTCGGGCAAGTGATCCCCTGGAAGAATGGTGTACTGGACCGTTCATACATTCGCTACCAGCACAACCAATCCTCCCAACTTAAAACTGAAATGGAAGAATTTCGGGTTGATCATTCTGGCTGGCTGGATGATTATGCCTTGTTCATGGCCCTCAAGGAAGCCCATGGCGGTGCCCCCTGGCCAGCCTGGGAGGGACCGTTGCGTCAGCGGCAGCCTGAGGCCTTATTAGCCGCTCGTAAAAACCTGCAGGTTGCAGTGGAGCGCCAGATTTATCGTCAATTCCTTTTTTACAGCCAATGGTCAAGCCTGCGTGACCACGCCCACTCCAAAAACATTCAAATCATCGGTGACATCCCCATCTTTGTCGCTCATGACAGTGCCGATGTGTGGGTGAATCCCGACCTGTTTTATTTAAATGATGCCGGGATGCCCACCTTTGTCGCCGGGGTTCCACCTGATTATTTCGCTCCCACCGGCCAGTTGTGGGGCAACCCACTTTATCGCTGGGATGTTCATGCCAAGTCGGGTTATGCCTGGTGGCTGAAACGCATACAAGCTATCCTGGGTTTGGTGGATATCATCCGCATCGATCATTTCCGTGGTTTTGCCGGTTATTGGGAAGTGCCCGGTAAAGCCAAGACCGCTGAGATCGGTCGCTGGGCACCTGGTCCAGGCGAGGATTTCTTCCGCAGCATCCGTCGATCTCTGGGTGATCTGCCGATTATCGCTGAAGACCTGGGAGTGATCACTCCCGACGTGGTGGAGCTGCGTGACTCGTTTAATCTGCCTGGGATGAAGATTTTTCAATTTGCCTTCGATAGCACTCCGGATGACCCGTTCTTGCCGCACAATTACCCTGTCAATTGCGTGGTGTACACCGGCACCCATGATAACGATACTGCCCTCGGTTGGTACAACCGCATCACCGAACCGGAGAGGGAAGTATATCGAAGCTATATGGATCGGGATGGCAGCAAAGTAAGCTCGGATTTTATTCGCGGTGTCTGGTCATCCGTAGCCATGTTCAGTCTGGCACCCATGCAGGATTTTCTCGGCTTGGGGAATGAAGCCCGCATGAACTATCCCGGCAATCCCAGCGGTAACTGGATGTGGAGAATGCCATCAGGTTCTCAAAGTCCTGAGCTGCAGGCTAAAATTAAACAGCTAAATTATCTTTATAGCCGGTTGAATTCCGTCCCTGAAGAAACAGCTTAAATCCACTGAGGATAAATAATCAAATATGGCTTCACAGAACCCTACACCACCAACACGCCGTCTGCATCCCAATATTTGGTTCCTCACCATTGGGTCTTTCCTCACCGACGTATCCTCAGAGATGGTGAACAATATGGTGGATCTGTTCCTCTTAAACGTGCTTGGGGTTCAGACGAGCATTATCGGACTGATCGAAGGCATCGCCGAGGCGACCGCCAGCCTGGTTAAGCTCTTTTCTGGTGGACTGTCCGACCGGCTCGGAAAACGGAAATGGCTCACCGTTTCAGGGTACGCGCTGTCTGCTCTGTCCAAGCCCTTCTTATACTTCGCCACCACCTGGGAAGGGGTGTTGGGCGTTAGGTTTTCAGACCGCTTCGGCAAAGGCATCCGTACTGCTCCCAGAGATGCACTGTTGGCAGACAGTGCCAAATCCGACCAGCGAGGCCTGTCCTTCGGCTTGCATCGCGCTGGTGATACTGCGGGAGCTTTTGTTGGGTTGGCTATCGCCGGTTTGATCATTTGGTTAATCCAGCCCGGTGCTTCTCAGCTCCAACGCCATACATTCCAGGTCCTTGTCCTTGCCAGTATCATTCCGGCTTTCCTGGCTGTTCTCGTCCTGGCAGTCGGGGTAAAAGAACTGACAGTTGCCAGGAAAGAGAAAAAGGACCAATCTTCCCTGAGCTGGACCGCCCTTGCCCGGCGTTTCCGTGTATTTCTCATCGTGGTCGTCATATTTACCCTGGGCAACTCATCCGATTCATTCATTATTCTGCGCGGACAGAACCGTGGTCTTAGTCTTCTGCAGATCATCGGCATGCTGATGACCTTCAACGCCGTCTACGCCCTCCTGGCAGGGCCACTTGGCTCGTTATCTGACCGTATCGGAAGGCAGAGGCTGATGCTGGCAGGTTGGACAGTCTATGGTCTGGTTTATTTGGGT
>JBGOYO010000217.1:0-5653 GCA_041479715.1 Anaerolineae bacterium | reverse complement strand
TCTGTTCCAAGTCATCATACGTGGGCGTGCCTTCAAAGTTGGACATATAAACAGCTGAGGAAAGATCTGAAATAGCCCGATCATATTTTTGGTAAGCCGTAGAAAATTCTGCTAGGGCTTTGGCATCATGATGACCAAAATAATAAAAGAAGGAAAAGATGCCAATAACCCCTATCAGAGCAATTACAAGCAGCGGGAGGAATTTTTTCATGGTTTATTTATTCATTATATTGTACCCCGCTTAAAACCTCGTTATATTTAACTCCCGAAATAATATATTTACATCCTATTGAGGAGCGTATGAGCTCCGTTAATTACTCATCTACAAGTCCACCCAAATCTAGATGCCATCATTCATAATCTCGATCCAGCCGTTCTGGTCGGTGCGAAGCTCTTGAATTTCTGGAGGAAGTAAGCGGCATGCCGGAAATTTCAACCTGCACTCCTATGGCGTTGGTTGCAAACCATAATGCTACATATTTATCGAGATTTACAATTAGACGCAACAGCCTTCGAACAAAGTCTCAGGCTGTTGCGTCTAATTGTATTTCTTATTCGGTTTTTTCTCTACTTCACTGTTGGAAATCTATGGCAGCAATCCAGGTAAATCATTCACAAGTTGGAATGCCTTTAGGCTGAGGATTATTTTTTACCAGGATCAATATCACCATAGATAGCGCCGAAATCATGTCCAGGTCCGTGTATTGGCACGGAAATGTCGACCGGGTCGGCAGTCAGACTTGAGCCAGGATCGACTGTGCCATAGATGGCGCCGAAATCACGTCCGGGTCCAAGTACCGCGGCAGGTTCGACAACAGTCTCGGCGACCGGATTGGAGACTGGATCGGTTAATGGCCCGAGTTCGGAGCGCCGCACCACCATCTGCCCGTTGACCCAATAGACTAAATGCGGTGGATCAGATCGTTGACTCGCTCCAGGATCTACTGCGCCGTATATATCGCCGAAGTTATGTCCTGGCAGGTTTGTTTGCGGAGCAGCGGCAATGGGTTCTTGCGATGGCAATACATTGGAGGCCTGCACTACTGCATTACCATTGACTGGATCGCTCAATGCTGGCTGGGTTGAGGGCGCACAGGCTACGGTTAAGCCTGCCAGAATGGAGGCTACCAACAAAATTTTTGCTGTATACCTCATTGCTGGGGCTTTTGAGAAGGACAGGGTAAGTAAACGGTTGGCAAGCATTTTATTCTCCTTTTTTGTTTGGTTGGTTTTAAGCTATTCCCATCCTACACAAAAGTTCCACCCAATATCTGACATTCCTTGCCAGAAAGTCTCCTGAAAAGATGACATTTCTTGCCAAATATGTTAATAAGTGGGAAAAGACTTGAATACGCTTCAAAAACCTATATAATCTAATTAATCTGATTCTTCCACTGGTAACCTACGGGGGTAGGCCATGATGCGAGCATCCGATCCGGTTTCACCATCATCGTTTACAACTTTCGGTGAGTTGTTGAAATATCTGCGCCGTCGTGAGCACCTCACCCAGCTCGAGCTATCCATCAAGGTCGGTTACAGCGAAGCGCAGATCAGTCGCCTTGAAAAGAATCAGCGCTTGCCAGATCCTACGGGCATAAAAGCGCTCTTTATTCCTGCATTGCATCTTGAAGATGAGCCAGAGTTCGCCGCTCGCTTGGTGGAATTGGCCCAATCAGCGCGCCAGGCAGACGCACCCGCACCTGGCATTGCCCCATATAAAGGGTTGCTGTATTTTGACGAGTCGGATTCCGAATTGTTCTTCGGGCGCGAAGCCCTTACTGAGTCGCTGGTAAAACATGTAATGGACCTTGCACTGGATGCGCCTAGCCGCTTCCTGGCAGTGGTCGGAGCGTCGGGGAGCGGTAAATCATCCCTCGTTCGCGCCGGTCTGGCGGTTGCCCTCCGGAGGACAGGTTGGGAAGTGCTCGTGTTCACTCCCACTGTCCATCCATTGCAGCAGCTGGAGCCTAGGTTAAGTTCAGCTCGCCGGGAAAACGGTGGGCGAGTTTTGATTTTGGTTGACCAATTTGAAGAGGTGTTCACCTTATGTCGCGATGAAGTGGAGCGGATCACCTTTATTGAAAAACTGCTCACCTGCGCTCAAGAGAAATCGAAAAAGTTTTCTGTAGTCATTGCCCTGCGAGCTGATTTTTACGCCCACTGCAGTCAATATCCCCTTCTCCGCCAGGCGGTGGCTGTAGAGCAGGAGTTCATCGGGCAGATGACGATTGATGAGCTGAAGCAGGCCATCGAAGAGCCCGCCAAACGCAATGGCTGGGAATTTGAGCTAGGGCTGGTGGACATGTTGTTGCATGACCTTTCTTCGCATGGCTCAAACGAGCCTGAGCCGGGGGCATTGCCGCTGTTATCGCATGCCCTGCTGGCTACCTGGGAACGGCGCCATGGACGAATCCTTACTATCGAAGGTTATCATGCCTCGGGCGGAGTGCGCGGGGCGATCGCAGAAACTGCCGAGAGCGTCTTCACTGACCAGCTCAATCAAAATCAGCAGGAAATTGCCCACGATGTTTTTTTGCGCCTCACCGAGCTCGGTGAAGGTACGGAAGATACACGCCGTCGGGTGACCTTGAATGAAATGGTGAGAGAAAGTGAAGAAGCAGCTCAATTGAGGGCAGTGCTGAATACATTAGCAGAAGCGCGCCTGATCACATTGAACGAAGACAGTGCGGAGGTGGCCCATGAAGCGTTGATCCGTGAATGGCACAGGCTGCACGAATGGCTTACCCAAGACCGGGAAGGCCTGCTCTTACATCGCCATCTTACTGACTCTGCCCTTGAATGGGAGCGACGCGGGAGGGATGTGGCTGAGCTCTTTCGTGGGGCACGCCTGGCGCAAACCCAGGAGTGGGCTTCAGCCAATGCAGCGCGATTAAACCAGGTCGAACGAGACTTTCTGGCTGCCTCGATCGATCAGGAGCAGCACGAGGCGCTGGAACGCGAAGCGCAACGCCAGCGCGAAGTGGAGGCCGCTCAAAGCCTGGCTGAAGCTGAACGGCAGCGGGCAGAAGAGCAGCTAAAGTCTGCCCATCACCTGCGCCGAAGAGCCATCTACCTCGGCTTTTCATTGGTAGGAGCTTTTCTACTGCTGCTGGTCGCGATCGCCTTCGCACGGCAGGCAGGCTCTAATGCCGGGCTTGCCAACAAGAACCTGTCGGCTGCACAGTCCGCGGAACAGCAAGCCCTGAGCCAGCAAGCCACCGCAGAGAGTGAACGCCTACGCGCTGAGGGTGAATCCCAGCTGGCTACCGCACGCGAGTTAGCTTCCAATGCACTGGTTAATCTGAAAGTAGACTCGGATCGCAGCATCCTCCTGGCGTTGCAGGCGGTAAAAACCGCCGATATCCCCGAAACCGAGAATGCGCTGCACCAGGCTGTTCTGAATGCGCGCCTACGGGATACTCTCACCGCATCCACACAACCTTTGTCTGGCGTAGCATTTTCTCCCAATAATGCCCCCGGGGCTGGACGCCTGGCCACTGTCAGCCAGGATGGCACGATCAAAATCTGGCAGGTAGATGAAACCAGCATGAAAGTCAGCCGGGACCCGCTGGTCACCATCTCTAATCCCCTTGATTCTGATCTTGCAGCAGCCTCCGGTTATACCCTCGCTTTCAGCCCGGATGGAATGCGGCTGGCTGCGATTAGCTCCGCTCACACCGCAAAAATCTGGGACGCTGCCAGTGGCAAGCTGTTGAACGTGCTTACCGGTCATAATGGAGCTATCATCGGAATCGCCTTTAGTCCAACGGAAGAGCTCGTGGCAACCGCCAGCGTGGATGGCGGTGCGAAAATTTGGGATGCCCACACCGGGAAGGAGCTCCAAACCCTGCCGGTTACAGCATCAGGAAGCGTTGTATTCAGCCTGGATGGGAAGCGCTTAGCTGTTAGTAGCACTTCCAGAGGAACTGTAACGGTATGGGATAGGATCGATGAGTCGAATAATCCTAGCAGCGTCACCCCGTTCGCCCGCTCTTTCTCGTTTGACAGCCAAATGTCAATCATTTCGGCTTTAGGCTTCAGCCCGGATGGTAAGCAGCTGGCGGTCGGGGACAATGATATCGAGGTTTATGATATTAGTTCTGTTTCAATTAACTCTCCAGCCAGGCTTTTGGTCAATATCCCTACTGCTCACCAATGTTCAATGAATGCATTATTTTACAGTCCCGATGGGTCGCGCTTGATCAGCGGTAGTTGTGATGGGAATATAAAAGTATGGGACGCACAAACCGGCCAGGCGCTATTTACCCTGCCGCCGGATGTTGGCATGGTCCTTAGTGCAACCCAAACCAGCGATGGCAAGCTGTTATTCACTGCCCACGTCAATGGCCAGGTGAAAGTGTGGGACGTTTCAGTCGAAGGCAACCAGGAATGGCTGACGATTCCCGATATAGCGATGCAATATCAAACCCGATCTGGCAATCGGCTGGTGAACCTCAACAGTAATCCAGACTCTCCTAACCTACAGGTTGCGGGGCTTTCGCCGGCCAAGCTCCAGATCCTGGAGCTTTCCCCTGCAGGGACGCATGAAATCTCTAGCACCCTAATCTTCTTGGAACAAGGACTGCATAATTATAATAATCTCTTGATTAATCATTTCGACGTAGATCCGGCATTGACCCGGCTGGCAGTTTTTTTCCCGGGTGATGCAACTGTCCGGGTAATGGAGTTGCCCTCAGGCAAGGAATTGAGCTCTATCCATGCTCTGATTAATATATATGATGTTAAATTCAGTCCAGATGGCACGCGCTTGGTCACAGGTAATTCGGATGGGACCGTTTTCATATTGGACGTAAATAATGGCCATCGATTGCGCAGATTGACCGGCCACACGGGCTATTTTTTCGGTTGGCAATCCGTTGATTTCAGCCCAGATGGCGCTCTGATCGCTACTGCCAATTCTGACGGCAGCGTGCGTATCTGGGATGCATACACGGGTACGCAGCTACACAATCTGCCCGGCCATTCAGGAGCGTATGCAAATGTGGTTTTTAGCAAGGATGGGAAACACCTGCTGGCTACCGGTGAAGGATCAACGGTTAATCTGTGGGATGTTCAAACCGGGGAGAAGCTCTTAACGCTGCAGTTACCCACTTATGTTACCAATTTAGAATACAGCCCGGATGGTAAATACCTGGCGATCGGCAGGATGGATGGGATCATGCAAATGTGGGATGCCTCTACCGGCCAGGAATTGCTCACTCTACCCGGCTATTATGTAAAGTTCACCGAGGATGGGAAGCACCTGCTGGCATTGGTCAATAATATGGGCACGAATGTCCTATATGGATATTCCCTGGACATCAACGAGCTGATGCAGATAGCAAGTACCTGTCTCACTCGCACCTGGACACCTGAGGAATGCAGCAAGTACCTGCACACCGCGGCGTGTCCGGCATCACCGTAATCACTTCCTCTCCACCTCCACCCACATCTGGCTTCCGTCGGCGGTATTCTCGATCCAGCCGTTCTGGTCGGTGCGCAGAAGGTTATTGCCCCGTATCGCATCCAGGTTCTGGGTGGAGCAGAATACGGAACAACAGGCTTACAAATATCTTTAGCCTGTATGCTGCAGTGCCAGGCTCAACTAATTATTTATCTCACTTGATTATATGTAAGGATTTTTAATCAATAC
>JBGOYO010000216.1:0-5656 GCA_041479715.1 Anaerolineae bacterium | reverse complement strand
GCCGAAAGTGCGCTGAAGCAATCACTGGAGCTAGCCGGGCAGCTGGGTACTGCGTCCTATGAACAGATAATGGCGACAGGTTACCTGGCTCTCAACCTGTGTAGTCAGGGACGGGTTGATGATGCCTGGCAGCTGGCAGAAGGTGCGTTGTGGGTGTACCGCGGGCATCCGGACGCCTATGAAGTATATGTTTGCCGGAGCGTGCTGGCCGACATTGCTTTGGATAAAGGTATGCTTGACCGGGCTGAAGAGCTATACCAGGAACTGGTAGAAGTTGGAGAGCGCCGCCAGTTTCGCATTCCATTGTCGCTGGTTTATCTAGGGCTGGCTTATATCCACCTGGTCACCGAGCGTCCACAAGCCGGGATTCACTTCGCTAATCGGGCACTGCAGCTCATCGAGCCGACGAAGGCGTTTCAGCTCTTTATCGACCAGGGCGAGCGATCCCGCGTGGTATGCAACGCCCTCGTAGAAGCTGGTCAGAGCACTCAATTTGTAGAGCGTGTGCTTGAAAATCTTCCCACCCCACATCGCAAAACGGTCATCTCATTTACCGACCCATCCGCCATCGTAGTTCAGTGCCTGGGCAATTTTAAGGTGAACCTCGGTGGTCTGGAAATCACGCAGGAACGTTGGGTTTCTTCCAAGGCGCGTGATTTGCTGGCATATTTCGTCACCTTCAGGGGCGACCACATCCCTGCTGAAAAAGCCTTTGAAGCCATCTGGGCGGAAAAACCTGGTAGAGGCCTCACTGCCTTCCATACCGCCCTCTCACGCTTGCGCAATGCACTCAAAACTCAGGATCCAGCGCCTCGTTACGTGTTGGTGGAAGCTGGAGAGTATCATCTCGACTCGGCAAGGTTTAAAATTGACGTGGATGAGTTTGATGCTGCCCTCGCCAACGCCCGCGCAGCCACCGATACTGATGTTGCTGCCAGCTGGATCGATCAAGCCATCGACCTGTACCAGGGGGAATACCTGCAGAATCTGTACTATGACTGGTTATTCCCTGAGCGCAGGAGGCTATCCCAGGAATATCTCGGGATGCTTCGCCAGTTGGCTGACTATCACTTCACCCACGAGAGATTCACCCGCTCTCTGGACCTGCTTCATCGGGCTCTACGCATGGACAACCTGCTGGAGGATCTGCACTGTCAGGTGATGCGGGTTTATTCTGCCCTTGGTGATAGGGCGGGACTCGTTCGCCAGTACCAGGAGCTGAGCGATATACTCGCCACCGAAATGGGGATTGAGCCTTTACCCACCACGAAAAAACTCTATGATCGCCTTATGGTTGGGATGACCGAATGAATCAAACCTCACAGGTTTTTTGACACCTGTGAGGTTTGATAATGGAAGTTCTGAATTCGTAAAATTCTATCTGGCGATCATTGGTAGATAATTAATACTCGCTGCTAGTTCGACTGTGAAACCGCCGACCTGTTTGCCGTCGAGTAGGATGCTGATCTCCACTTGAGCAGAATCACCGAATCGAGCCAGGGGTGTAGTAGGGAGTAACCCACCCCCATCACCTGAGAATGTCAGATGGAACATCATCGTTTGGCCTGGCATTAGATCTACCGGTGGATCCGGTAGGATTTGCACATGCCAGAATGGGTCGAGACCGAATATCTTTGGCTCGACGGTGAGGGCGTGCGTTAATAAATCGGGATTTTTAACCAGGAAGGGGATATCTAGTTGTTCTAATCCACCGGGCAGGGTGTTTACTAGCTCCACATTCCGCTGGCTGGTTTCATCCAGATAACCTTCCTGATGTAGTGTGACCATTGCACAGCGATGCAGTGTCCCTCCCACTTCGGGCGTCCAGATGATGCAGTATTTATCAATGCTATTTGGAGGCAGCACGACTGCCTGGGATCCGACTGGCGTGAAGTCAATGCCTGCGCCAAAATCAGCGATGGAATAATTTAGGTTTACCGATATGGCGACTGCTAATGGATTTTGCAGTTGGATGCAGTATTGGTTAGGAGAGCCGACCACGGGAGGATTGGGGTTGAAGGTAATTTCTGGCTCTTCCCAGGCGGGCTGGTAGTCACGTGGAAGATGCACGGGTGGGATGTCCAGCTTGCGGATGCCACCGATCAATGCGGAGCCAATCCAGCCTTGCACATCAATATGGCAGCCTGATCCGAATACGAGTGGTGTAGGTGGAATGACTTCCAGGCTAGCTTCACGCACCTCGTTAGGCGCCATATTATGCAGGATTCCATCTGCAGGGTTTGTTATGGCAGCATTCCAACCTGAGCAGGTATTCTCCACCACAAGCTGGATATCAGCATTATCAGCCGTGGGATTACCCACCATGAATGTGAGGCTATCAGGCACACCCGGCTGCAGGTCCTCGGTCACATCCAGGTTGGATTGAGTGACCAAAGGCGTTGCCAACCCTGGACCTGTCACGACGATCTGAATGCTCCATTGTCCTGAAGCGGCGGGTATCAGCGTCCCCGCCACGATTATATTTCCGTTTGCCGGGATGGTCACTGCCTTATTATCGAAGGTTGTGTAACTCAGACCAATTCCGAAGTGGTCTGGACTGGTCTGGAAGGCAACATTTACGGGTTGTTCAGAGGAAGTGAAGTTGCTGATCCTCACCCGAACGATGCTCGGGTGCCCGAGGATGAGCGGATATGGATCGATGCTGATTTCTTCCTCGGCATAATCGGGTTGTTGGTGTGGCAACTCGATGGGTTGGCATTGGACTTTGTGGCTAAGATAGTTGGATAGATAAGGGTCAATATTAGCTGCCTGAATCGTAGCGGTATTTTCGATAAAGCCAGTGCTGCAGGCAGAATTATCGACCACCACGCTAAATTCCTTGGTGACTGGCGTTGGGCTGTAGGAGATATTCCATACCAGAGATCCATCCGCAATTGGTGAGATTCCATCACTGCCGCTGCCTGGAATAAAGGTAGAACCACTGGGAGCTGCATCGATTAGGGTAGCAGTGTAAACACTACATCTTGTATCGTTGATGAATGTAATGCTGACGCTGTAATGGATCACTTGCCCGGGTGTGACAGTGGAATTATTGGGTGGGTCAGCTTGCTTGACAATCAAAAGACACGCAATCGGGGGAGGAGTGGCGCATGAAAAATTGCCCATATAATTGATTCCATTCAGGAAGATCGTCCTGCCATAATCGGTCATTCCATAGGGGTTGCCACTGTTGCCCCATAGTAGGCGGCAACCTTGCTTGATAAGAGGTGCATGATCTGAGGTTGGAACCTCCAATCCGATAGGAATCACATCAGATGGATAGCTCGGAGTCAGGTATATGCCAACTGAATTGGTTACATTCTGGTAGGTTTGTACTGGGTCAATAGGGGCGGGGATGCCTGCAAAGAAAGTTGGATCAAGCGTTCCGCCGGATTTCTTAATCAAATTTTGAGGACCATGCCAACCGTGCGGCCAACCAATGAACAGGCCCATTCGTCCATAGAATGCATAACCACCTTCACCCAGGCCGATGATGGGCTTATCTGCTGAGGTGATTTTCGCAACCTGGGCTTCGGTAAACCCATTCGTGCCCCAGCTGTCTAGTGATCCGGTGTCGTCGGCAATCAGAACTAGTTTAAATATACTGAAATCGGTTTGTAAGATATCGGCTAATGGGATCAAGCTAACCGAGTAACCGGCACCTACCAACAAGTTGTAATAGCTAGTGGCATCCGCGCTATTTAATCGGTAGATATACGCAATTTGACCATTGGGGAGAGAATCACAGCGAATGTCACCTAATTGAGCCAGCTGCCACGTGCGAGGTTGGTCAAACCATTGACTACTGGGCCAACCGTAGTCATCACCCATTACGGAAAATTGGTGATGGTAGGTAGCGATGCCAAACAAGTTGCAGTTATAACCAAACTCGAGGCCGTGTAAGTCCAGACGATACTCAAATCCATCACCGTTGGATAGGTCTGCAGCTGTCTGAATGTATTGGTCCAGGCTGGGGTCCGGTTGATAACCATTCGCGACTCCGCTGCCGCGCAAACTTGTGAGTGCGCCGGTCGTGGAGGTATGGAAAGCCATATCATTCTGCTGTGCAAAGATGTAATTGCTGCCATCTCCATTCGGGTCCAGATAGAGTGAGGCGAACCGCTCGGGGTTGCTGCCGGGTTGGGCACTGATGCACACATATAAGTAATCCAGATTATGCATCAGATAAACTGTTGAGGTTTGCCCGTTGCCATCGATGAAGGTCTCCGCTACTGCTCCTGCGTATTCACTGCAGATACCGTCTATCGTCGGAGGAGTTTGGTAGTAAGGGATAGTTAAAAGACCTCCGCCATCAACTTCGTTAGCTGGATTATTGTTGGTTGAATGGGTTGGCGAATCTTGGGGTTTTGCGATTGCACTGGAATTAGAGAAAAAAGAACCGAATATTAGAAGTGATATGGTCAATAAACTCAAAATCCTCGAACGATGATCCACCATAGAGCTCTCCTTCCTTTATCCTAATTTATTTAGGTTTGGCTGGCGATAAGGATAGCTTGTAAACGGATTTTATAAATCAATTATAGTCTTACACGCTGATCTATGCGAATAATTAGTATGTTATTCTCTTTATTAGAAATCTTAAATCTTCTTAAACCTCTTGTAAAACAGAACATTTGTGCTATAATAATGTAGTTCCTCTCCAAAAGTGGTTTTCTTTTGGGGAGGTTTAGGGTGGGGTATCCACAACATTCCAAACCCTTCCGCAGTTGATTTGTTTCGATTTATTATTTTTCTGAAACAATTCAACCAATACGCCCGCTATTTTTAGAGGCAAATCTTCTTTCATTTGCTGACTCTCCAATAGACTAAAAAGTCCCACAAGTAATGTCTCCTTGTGGGACCCTGAGAGTGGATAGCTTGATTACATCAATATTGTTACGATTCGGTGGTTCGCCTGCTCAAGCTGGAGATGGCATATCCCAACAGTAGGATCCCTAACGTGATCATGAAAGTCTCAAGTACTGCTGCCTGGTAGGGCAGGTCCAGGATATCGAACACGAACAACGCCCCACCAGACAGGAGTGAAAATAACCCGATGAAAGTGTTGTCTCGAAGTGAAGGTAGTCCGGCGTGATTCCTCGCTAAATTGGCTCCCAGAAAAATCAAGCTGCTTCCGAGCAGTCCGCTGCCTTCAGGCAGTGCAATTAACACCGACCAGCGCAATCCCCACCAGATCAAGAGTATTCCCCAACAAATATAGGCTAACCTTTTTTCAAAAATATGTTTATCATCCATTTCTTCATCCTTATATGATCGATTTTATGATTCGCAACCGCAGTCTGCATTTGTCCCTGGATTGGGGGTTGTTGGGATGAGATTCTTCATAAACTCATCCATCTTTGAAGCCGTTCCTTTGCGAACCATCCTGCCTACCCAGATTGCCTGTGATATCTCGTCTGCATCTGCCCCACATTCCTTCGCCCTTGTGAGGTTGGTTTCCAGGCATGCCTGACAGTTGGCTGCGACGGAAGCACCTATCGCGATCAGGCGCATATAATGCTCGTCTAGCTTCACCAAACCCACCTCCTTTCTTTTATCCACTTTTTTTGGTTGTTAACAATCAGCCATCCCTTATCGACCAGAATGATTACATATCACCTTTGATTGCAACAAGTTCAATTGTCTTGATCGTCCG
>JBGOYO010000215.1:0-5657 GCA_041479715.1 Anaerolineae bacterium | reverse complement strand
TCGATAGAGTATATATTTATTCGGTTGAGAATGCCTGCAGCCAATGATTCTCCACTGCGGGTGTGCTATTTTGGCACTTTCCGCGAAAATTACAGCCGCAACCAAATGATGATGGCAGGACTGCGGATGAATGGTGTGATCGTTTCCGAATGCCACCAGACACTGTGGCACGGAATAGATGACCGAGTTCGTGTAGTCAGCAGCGATTGGTCAAAGCCAGCGTTTTGGTGGCGAGTATTACGCGTTTATTGGCGCTTGCTGAACACATACTTAAAAATTGGCGATTATGACGTATTGGTTGTAGGCTATCCAGGTCAGCTGGATATGTTTCTTGCCCGGATATTGACCACGATTAAACGGAAACCGTTGGTGTGGGATGTGTTCATGTCAATTTACCTGATAGCGGTTGAGAGAGGCCTGGATAAGGGAAACCGATTTTCCACGAACCTGCTGCACCTGGCAGAGGCAACCGCTTTAAAACTACCTGATATGCTCATCCTGGATACGAGCGAGTACGTGCAATGGTTTTCTCAGAATTATGGGATTCGACCTGAACGTTTCCGCCTGGTTCCCACAGGCGCGGATGACCGTATATTTTTCCCCCAGCCACAAAATTTAAATACGGATGATAAATTTCATATTTTATATTCCGGTACTTTTATCCCGAATCACGGCGTAATGTATATAGTTGAGGCAGCACGGCTGCTGAACGATGAACCTGGGATACAGTTCGATTTTATCGGGAACGGTCCCGAGCTTGAAGTAGCGCAGCAATTTTGCTCCCAAAACCAGCTGACCAACGTTGAATTCATCGCTTGGATGGAAAAAGATGAGTTGATGAAGCGAATGAATCAGGCTGACGTCTGCCTGGGCGCATTTGGAACTACACCGCAATCTCTGATGACGGTGCAAAACAAGATTTATGAAGCCATTGCGTCGGGAAAACCCCTGATCAGCGGGGATTCACCTGCGATTCGACAGGTTTTCAAGCATGAGGAAAATATCTATCTATGCGAACGGGCCAGTGGGAAGGCAATAGCCGAGGCGATAGTGACCCTTTGGAAGGATAGCGCATTAAGGGAAAAACTCTCTCAGAATGGGTATAAGCTGTATAAAGATAATTATAATTTGGCGAACAATGGCAGGCGCTTCAGTGCCTACCTCGCCGAGTTAGTACGATGAAAATACTATTTTTGTTGACCCAGGATTTGGAAAGCCCGGCAGGTGTTGGGCGATATTTCCCATGGGCACGAGAATTAGCCAGGCTTGGACACGAGGTGAGTATTGCTGCTCTGCACGCCAATTTCGCATCTCTGAAGCAAACTCATTTTATGGAAGAGGGTGTTGAAGTAGATTATGTTGCTCAGATGCACGTGTTGAAGCAAAACAACCTAAAGACGTATTTCCCGGCACGCCAACTATTGGGAATTACAGCAACAGCCACGAAGGAATTGATCAAGACAGCATGGAGCAGCAACGCTGATATCATCCAGATCGGTAAACCCCACCCAATGAATGGCTTAGCCGGGCTGATCTCACGTTATTTCAAGCGAAAACTAATCTTCTTGGACTGCGACGATTTTGAGGTGGCGAATATCCATTTTGGGGCAAGCTGGCAAAAATTGGGCGTGCATTACTTTGAGAGCATGCTTCCCAGGCATGTCGATTATGTAACTGTGCACACAAATTTCCTGCGCGAACAGGTACTGCAATTAGGTGTCATAAGTGAGAGGATTATATATCTACCCCACGGGGCAGATCATCTACGATTTACACGGCCTGATTTCAACAAGGTTGAAAAATTACGGACAGAGATGGGGCTGGCAGGAAAAAAAGTGGTCGTGTTTATCGGTAGTCTCAGCCTTCCGAGCCATCCAGTGGATATCCTCCTGGATGCTTTCCAACAGGTTCACACTGCCGTGCCCGATACAGCTTTGCTCATCGTTGGGGGAGGCGAAGAATTTGAGCACCTGATTGCAAGGTCAAATTGGCTGGGTTTGAACGACAGTGTCATTTTCAGGGGTCGGGTACTGGGAGCGGAAGTGCCCCTATATTATTGTTTGGCGGATGTTTCAGCCGAACCGGTGATTGATAACACGGTTGGGAGAAGCAGCTTACCCCTGAAAATGTTTGAATCGTGGACTGCGGGTGTTCCATTCGTCACTCAGGATGTGGGCGACCGCAGATTGCTGCTGGGAGAACCACCTGCGGGTTTATCCGCTAAAGCGGGTGATCCTAATTCTTTGGCAGATGCGATCCTGAAAATATTATCTGACCTGGAACTAGCAAAACAATTGCGCGAGCGCGGGTACGAGCAAGCGAAAAAATACTCCTGGGAAAATTTGGCCAAGCAAATGGAAACTGCTTATCGCAATGCGCTTTCAAGAAAACATGGCAGCTCCCAATTATCTTAACCGGACCAAAATATTCAGCAGCATTACGACGCTTCTTTCGGGATCTGTAGTCGCACAGGTGATGACTGCCCTAGCACTGCTGTTAACTGCCCGCCAGCTGACCGCAGTTGGTTATGGACGGTATTCGGCATGTATTGCCATCGCAAGCCTCTCATCGATCATATTTAGCCTTGGATTAGATATCTGGTTGCTGCGAGAAGGCGGGAGGGAAACACAGCGGTTAAAGGAGTTAACCGGCAGCGTCATTGGTATAAAAGTAAGCCTGGGTATTATATGGATGCTCTTGTTCATCTTCCTGGCGCCATTATTACAACAGGATACATATCCAACCAGCTTGATTCACTGGAGTGTATTATTAATTTGGTTGGACACACTTTTGGCGACGACATTAACCGGTTTCAAATCAGCTTTGTATAATAAAGTCCCGGCGATTGTGGAAGCATTGGCGGATTCCATTTGGTTCGGGTTGACGATAATATTAATCTACATCGGAGTAAAACAACCCGAGCTGTTTCTAGGAATCCGGGCAGCCATCTCAAGCATCGCGTTAATCACCGCTTTAATTCTTTTCTATAGAAAGATCGGGCTGCAGTTCAAAACAACGGTCGCAGTCTATGCACTAAAAAGCGCATTTCCGTTTGCTTCATCTGAATTCCTGGGAATGGTGACACTGCGGGCAGATGTGGTGATCATCGGCTTAACTTTGGGTGAGTATGCAACCGGGATCTATTCTCCTGCTGTGGGCCTGATCAATATGGCTATGTTGGTACCAATGGCAGTCTATACAGTGATGGTGCCAGTATTAGGAAACCTATACCGGAACCACCCTCAACAAGCTAATAAATCAGCCTATAGGACGATCGCCCTTTCTGCAGCGATAGGGCTTGGGTTAACGGTGTTATTCCTGGCAGGAGCTCCACTGGTGGTAATGATTTTAGGGGACTCATATCGACAATCAGTCGAAGTAATAAGAATTCTCAGTTTTGTATTATTATTTAAATGTGTATCCTTTGCGATGGCCGCCATCATGATCGCGACATTTAAACAAGCGAAGCGTATGATTATTCAGACCATAGCTGCGATTGTTAACGTGGCACTCAACCTATTAATTGTTTACCAGTTTGGCGTCAAAGGTGTGGCAGGGGTATATGTGGTGACAGAAATCATTCTCCTGATTGGATATTCGTGGGTAGTCTGGCATAAGCGATGACTGAGAAAATCTTATTAATTAATATTCATTCATCTAAGAATGTTGGAGATGCTGCGTTACTGCAGATTACCCTTCAGCAGCTGGAGAAAAATTTTCCTTCCAGTGAATTTACATTATGCACTGACGACCCGGAAAGCCATTCCAGGCAGAGACGTGTGATCAATTCAATTTTCTCATGGGTTCACCCATTCGGTCGCGATGCTTCTGCGAGATGGAATTACGTACATCTTGCATTATTGCTGCCAGCGACCTTAATACCATTACTCAGTCAAAAACTGTTTCTGCGAAAAATATGGCTATTTTCGCCCCAGAGCATCCGTGAAATTGTAAACGCATATTTAGACGCCGACTTGGTCGTCAGCAAGCCGGGTGGGTTTTTATACAGTTCCGGTCGTGGAATCAGCCTGTTAATTGCCATCTATTCAATTTTATACGCTCACCTTGCTGGGAAGCCTGTATACATATTACCTCAATCGATCGGTCCTTTTAATCACCGTTGGGAAAAAATGTTAATCCGATGGCTGATGGAACGTGTGAGAATATTGATGGTCAGGGAACCCATTTCATTAAAGCTCATCAAGGAAATCGGCGTAAAAAATCCAAACTGCTTGCTCATTCCTGATTTAGCTTTTGCCATGGATGCAGTAGGTCGTGAAGTAGGCGGTACTTGGCTCAGGCAGAATGGGTTCAATCCGAATATCGGTCTTCCATTGCTTGGGATGACGGTGATCAATTGGGGAGAGCAGTATAAGAAGTTCGATTTTCAAGCTGAATATGAAGCAGCCTGCTGTACAGCAATCCGATATTTTGTGGAGAAAATTAATGGACGAGTGGTGCTGTTTCCTCAAGTGTGGGGACCTTTGCGCAGCCAAGATGACCGAATCCCTGCACATAGAATACTCAAAAATTTAGCGGATATATCCGGTGGAGTAAAGGTGGTTGATGAGCCATTAACAGCTGAGCGGTTAAAATCCATTTATGGATGGATGGATCTCTTCATTGGGACGAGGATGCACTCCAATATATTTGCCCTAAGCCAGGGAGTGCCCACCATTGCAATTGGTTATTTGCACAAGACCGAAGGAATAGCCCAGATGGTGGGTATCGAGAAGTGGGTTATTGATATCCGCCAGATCAATTCAAACTTACTGCAGGAAAAATTAATCGACCTGTGGCGTGAGCGACCAATCTGGCGGGGAAAAATACAGGCAATTGTCCCCAAATTGATACAGGAAGCGAATGAGGCGGGAAAAATGGTGGCAAAGGATTATTTCGAATATTGGAAGATCAGCCATGGTAGTTAATAAAATTCGCTTGCTCCAGCTGATTTACAGCTTCGACGTTGAGGGCAGTGGTGGTGGTATTGCCCGTTTCGTCATCTCCTTATGCCGGGCAATGGATAAAGAGCGATTTGATGTGTCTATATGTGGATTGTGGAATATGGGCACAGAAAATGAACAATCACGCATGATGAACTTAACCAAAGAAGGCATAAAGGCTTTTACTGCAGCAGATTGGAATCCAAAATGCCCGCTTCAGAGCATCATTAAAAGTTATCAAGGAATAAGTCGCTACATAAAGCAAATACCAATCGACATCATACACAGTCATTCAGAATTCAGTGATATTGTGGCATTGTTGTTGAGGTTCCATTCGGGCGCTCCGTTAATCTTACGCACCCTTCATAATGGATATCCACTTGAATGGCGCAAGCGCCCAATCCGACGTCTTGCGCTAAGTAACTTGTTATATCCGATATTTTATAATTCTGAGATTGGCGTGGCGGGACATGTGGTAAGTAATCTAAACCAACGCTGGCTGGCAAGACAATTGGGACGGGAAGCATCCTTATTACGAAACGCTATCGATTTACAACGTTTTTCAGGGATAGTTCATCTAGAAGATAAATCCAAATTAGGATTAGGTTTACCCGATGATGCATTTGTGATTGGGACAGTCGGACGCCTGCGGGAAGAGAAAGGATACGAGTACCTGCTCGAAGCGGCTTCATTCATGAGGCAGAAATATAGTGA
>JBGOYO010000214.1:0-5661 GCA_041479715.1 Anaerolineae bacterium | reverse complement strand
CAAATGGATGCTCAGTCCGAAGGGCGTAGGTTTTCTGTATGCCAGGCCTGAAGTCCAATACTTGGTGGAACCTTTAATCATTAGCTGGGGATATCAAAACAGGTTTACCATGCCTCGTGAATCCCCATTTATCGACCTCTTGCAATGGTCTGGCACCCGCGACCCGACTGCCGCGCTTTCCGTTCCCGCTGCGATTACATTCATGCACACCAACCACTGGCAGGATGTCCAGCTCAGCTGCCACAACCTTCTCCGTAATGCGCTAGTAAGGATGTCTGATCTTACCGGCTTGGCTCCTCTATATCCCCTGGAATCAAACCTGTATCACCAAATGGGCACCATTCCGATCCCCCAGGTCAGGGATTTGAATGAGCTGAAACGCCGCCTTTATGCCGACTATAAGATCGAAATCCCGGTTATCGACTGGAATGGTCATCACTTTCTGCGCTTATCCGTCCAGGGTTATAATTCTGACCACGATATTGATGTTTTTGTAAAAGCTATGACTGATCTGCTGCCCTCTATGAAGTGTTGATCGATTATCGTTATTGGATGATATGAGGTTTAAAGATAGATAATATGCCAATCTTGAATCAATGGGAATTCCCAATTACCCCTGATGATGTTTTGCGTTCGCAGGGTGCCGACCCACAAGCGATCAAGCTGCGGCGTCCATCTCTGGTCAAAATCACCGAAAATGCCATCGCCAGGGGTGTTCCCCTTCTCCAGCCTCAGGTATTGTACGAAAAATACCCTGTCAATGGTCTGGTTCATGAGCATCTGGTGCTGGATTCCGATTCGTCAAACTCGAAAAAACCATATCTTTCAGGTCAGCTGATTGCCAAGCACCTCGCCCGATCGCAGGCGGTTATCATAATGGTGTGTACGATCGGTAGCTTAATCGATGAAATGGTTTCGACCTTATTCAAAGTCGATCCTGCTCTGGCGGTTGCAATGGACGGTGTAGGTTCAGCCGCGGTTGAGAGCCTGGCTATCCAGGCGTGTAATTACTTCGAAGACCAGGTTAAGTCAGAAGGCTTGAATACCACCATGCCCTTGAATCCAGGCATGGTCGGCTGGCCTGTGGAACAGGGTCAGCCTGAAATCTTTACCTTACTAGACAGCGAAATAATCCAGGTGACCTTGAACGAATCTTGCATGATGAGCCCAAACAAGTCGCTATCCATGGTCCTGGGATTGGGTAAGGATGTATCACCTGTAGGAACCTCATGTGATTATTGCAGCTTGAAGGGTGTTTGTAAATATCAGAACCATTATGTCGGATAAGCCACACTACACGGTAAATTTCCAACCCATTGGCAGGCGGGTTTCGGTCGGTTCTTCTAAAACCTTGCTCAGCGCGGCCCAAGGAGCGGGTATCGATATAGCTTCGATATGCGGGGGTATTGGCAGCTGTAACAGCTGTAAGATACGCTTGATTAGCGGCAGTTTGACTACACGTACCCTCGAAGAAGAGATGATTTTCACTACTGATGAGCTCGATTCCGGTTATCGCTTGGCTTGCCAGTCATATCCACAGTCTGACCTGACTGTCGAAATTCCTCCCGAATCTCTCACTGCGCCCCAGCGATTGCAGGTTGAAGGTCAGGAATTTGATGTTCAAATAGATCCGTCTGTAATCCCATTTGTCCTCGATATTCCAAAACCTACCATCACAGATCTTCGTGCAGATACCATCCGTGTGGTCGATGCGTTAATTCTCAGCGGAGAAAAGCCACCCTTTGTATTCGCCCCTCCCGTGTTGGAAGAGCTATCCCCCGTGCTACGCCAAAACGATTGGCAAGTTTCCTTGGCTATGCGCAAGAGAACGATTGTTGCTGTCCTGCCGCTCTCCCTACCTTTGTTAGGACTGGCGGTGGATGTAGGCACTACAAAATTAGCCGCCTACTTGTGTGACCTATCCACCGGTTCCGTTCTTGCCAAGGCCGGTGCTATGAACCCTCAGACCGCCTTTGGTGAAGATGTGATCAGCCGGATCAGCTATTCCAGCAGTGCCCCAAATGGGCGGAAAACCTTGCAGAGTAGGTTGGTCGAAACCTTGAACCAGCTCATTCATGACCTTTGTCTACAGGCAGGAGGACCCACTCAGCCGGTTATATCTGAGCAAATTGTAGAAGCGGTAGTGGTGGGCAACACCGCCATGCACCATCTATTTGCCGGACTGCCGGTGCACCAGCTGGGTGTTGCCCCTTACGTCCCTGCCGTCAGCGAGTCGTTGGAAATCGATGCACAGCGGGTAGGTCTCGCCATTGCCCCAGGCGCGAAAATTTATCTGCCTCCCAATATTGCCGGCTACGTGGGTGCTGACCACGTCGCCATGCTGCTTGCCACAGGCATCCCGGCAGCTTCCAAAACATCCATCGCCTTGGATATTGGTACCAATACGGAGATTTCCCTTGTCCATGACGGTGAGATTATCTCTTGTTCGTGTGCCTCCGGTCCGGCTTTTGAAGGCGCTCACATCCAGGCAGGCATGCGTGCAGCTCCGGGTGCTATCGAACGTGTCCAGGTGATCCAGGGTGAGTTGCGCACTCAGACGATTGATCATCTTCCCCCCATAGGCATATGCGGTTCCGGAATTCTGGATGCCATCGCCTGCATGCAGCAGCTCGGTGCGATGGATCAACATGGCTCTCTGATTCCTGCCCATCCACTGATCAGGCAGGATGATCACTCCCGCTATTTCGTCCTCATCGATCAGTTGAAAAGTGGCACAGGTCAAGATCTGGTGATCACCCGGAAGGATGTTAATGAGATTCAGCTAGCCAAAGGCGCCATCCGTACCGGCATCGAGGTCCTGCTGGAAGTCGCTGGAATTCCCGCCCAAGCTATCGAAGAATTCATAATCGCCGGCGCGTTTGGCACTTATATTAATATTCCCAGCGCTATCCAGATTGGAATGTTCCCTTCACTCCCCCTCGATCGCTTTCACCAGGTCGGCAACGCTGCCGGCGCCGGTGCACGCCAGATGTTAATATCTATCGGTCAGCGCTCAATCGCCGATGACATCGCTCGCCATGTGAAGTACATTGAGCTATCCACTTATCCCAACTTCACTCATCTATTTTCAAAGTCGCTGTTCTTCTAGGATAGTTCTGAAATATTCAGGTCTTGCCACCTGAATGCCGGTTGATGAGCCTGAATTGTTTCATTTAATAATCCCATTAAATCCTTAATTACTTTGCTAACTCTTTGAGCAGCGCCAGGGTCTCCTTCTTCCCACCCGATCCTCCTTCTCCGCCCGGTCCAACACAGGATGGGCAACCATCCTCACATCCGCAAGCTTCCACCAGCTCCTTCCCGCGCATCATCAAATCTGCATGGATGTCATACAATCGCTCGCTCAATCCAATACCACCCGGAATCAGATCATATAGGATTACCGCTGGTTTACTCTCCGCCAGTGAGGACTGCGGGTCGGAATGGATTCCCAGGTCACCAATGTCGCACATCAAGAACAGTGGTGCCAGGTTTCCCAATGTAAATGCCAATCCTGCCAGCCCACTCCGCACTCTGACAGCAGTCTCGATTTTACGGTGACACGAGTTGCACACCGTGATCAGGTTTGCCAGCTGGTTGGCTTGTTCCGCCGAATCGAACATCCGGAATGGGATTTTATGGTGTACATGATGCGCTTTATCGCTCTCCGGCTGACCGCATACCTGGCATCGGAATCTATCCCGCGCTCGCGCCAGATCGCGCTGTTTCGGCCAGCTTGGCCCGTAATCGTTAGGTGTATTCAACCATAAACCCCCATCCTTCAGCTTTTCGACGGTTCCATCAGTTAAAGACAGCCAATACCCAGTCGTGGCCAGCTCGGACGGCGGTAAATTTAGGTTCTCTACCCCCAGTGTCTCATTGGTGTGCCACCTGATCTTCCGGAACCCGATCACCTGCGATGTGACCTGCACCTCACCGTATGCCTTAATACCACCGGGTACCTCAGCCTCATATAGCTTTTGTAACTCCTGTACGGTGACTTCCCGACGCGCCTCGGTATAGTAATCCACATTGCTTGGCTGCAGCGTGGCGACGTGATGCTCCAGGTCAAGGTCGTTCACCAGGTAGGTAGTGCCTTCGTGCATATAGACCGCCCCGGGGTGGGTCATCCAGAATGAGCTGGACGCATCCACCTCTCCGATCGTCCGCATCGTGCTACCGTTATCTCCATTACTGATCGCTGCCTGCAATACCACGGTATCGGTCGATGCGCTGCGCAGAGATACATTCTGTGCCGGGTATTTATCTGCCATCCAGAAGTATTTGCTCCCCGATTGGTGTACCACACCCTCACCCTGTAGAAAATTCATCAGCTCCTTCATATCCGCCGGGTTGACCGAACCAAATACTTCACCCTCCGTAAACGGTAGCTCAAACGCTGCACACCTCAAATGACCCAGCAAAATGAGCAGGTTTTCAGGGTTGATCATCCCGTGCTCGGGCGACCGGCTAAAAAAATAATCCGGGTGTTGGGCTAAGTACTGGTCCAGGGGGTTGGGTGACGCCACCAGCAGCGCCAGTGATGATTTCTCTCCGCGTCCCGAACGTCCGGCTTGTTGCCAGGTCGCCGCAATTGTTCCAGGGTACCCGACGAGCAAAGACGCCTCTATCCCACCGATATCGATGCCCAGCTCGAGCGCATTCGTCGCCACCACCACCCGCACATTTCCCTTGCGTAAGCCTTCCTCAATCACCCGGCGTTGTTCCGGCAGATATCCCGAGCGGTAACCCCGGATAATCTCTTCCGCATCGCTCTTGCCTCCTAATCGCTTTATACTCGATCCATCGGTCTGTTCTCGTAGATACGTCAGGATGATCTCCACCGTCCGCCTCGCCCGGCTGAAAACGATCGTCTGTAGATCATACCTCAGCAGGTCCTCCGCCAGGTTGACCCCTGCCTGTATGGCGCTCCTGCGTAACCCCAGGCTCTTATCGATGATGGGTGGGTTGTAGATAAGGAAATGTTTCTCCCCTTTTTCAGCCCCATCGTGGTCGATCAATATCACCGGCTCATTGACCATCCGCATCCCCAGCTCAGCTGGGTTGCCAATTGTTGCCGATGTCAAGATGAATTGGGGCTCCGCTCCATAAAACTTCGCAATTCGCTTTAGCCTGCGCACCACATTAGCCACGTGCGATCCAAACACGCCCCGGTAGGTGTGAATCTCGTCAATCACTACGAACCGCAAGCCTCTGAAGAATTGAGCCCATCCAGTGTGGTGCGGTAGGATGCCTGTGTGCAGCATGTCCGGGTTGGTAAGGATTAATCGCGCCTGGTTTCTGATCGTTGGTCGCACACTCGTCGGTGTGTCACCATCGTAGATTGCGCAGCTGATCTTATCGATTGACCGACCTGTTGAATCATTAATTTCGCTCGATGCATCCATCTGCGTTGTCAACGCTTTCAATAACGCATATTGGTCCTGGGAAAGGGCTTTGGTTGGGAAAATATACAATGCTGTCGTTTCACTGTCATTCAGCATGGCGTCCAGAACAGGCAGGTTGTAGCATAACGTTTTTCCGCTGGCAGTGCCGGTGACAACGACGATATTTTTACCCTCCCGTATGCGCTGTAATGACTCTGCCTGATGCGTGTACAACGCGCGGATACCCCGCGCTTCTAAGGCTTCTCTCAGTGCT
>JBGOYO010000213.1:0-5702 GCA_041479715.1 Anaerolineae bacterium | reverse complement strand
TTGAAATTGCCCGGTTAACCGATGAGCTGGGGTCACTGCGCGTCCATCAGTCACAGCTTACCATCACGTCCATCCAGGCTGCGGCTTTGCGCCGGGTTTTATACGGGCTGTACGCCGTGTTGAAATTGCATTTAGCCAAAGAAGAGGAAATCTACCTGCCCTTGCTTGACTCAAAACTGACCGCAGAAGAAGCAAAGTCTATGTTTGCGGCGATGGAAGCTGCTTATAACGAAGCCAAAGCTGGCATGCCCCGATAGTGAACCACACTTCGCTCCTTGGCGGCGATTCCTTGTTATCCCGGAAATTCAGGAGCGTTGCCCAGAGATACAAGCTGTCCAACCCGGGGTAGAAGGGTCTAAACGTTCTTATAAAAATGCAGCCACTCCCATTATGGAACTGGCTGCTAGATAGAGAGTAAATCCAGATAAAACAGCCGCCTCATGCTCTGGGACGGATGTTTTGATTCACATGGAAAAAGTTGTTCGGATCGTATTTGGCTTTGATTTGTGCCAGGCGGGTGTAATTATCACCGTAACCTGCTTTAACAGTCTCTTCACCCTCATCCATCTTGAAGTTTAGATAAGCACCTCCGGCAGAATGGGGATGTAAGGCAGACCAGGTATCCTTTGCCCACCTTATCATGCGATCGTTATTGGCAGGATCAGGATCGACCGCCACGATGACCTGTGAGAAATTGGCATCGCGATAACCCCAGGCTGTCTCGTTGGGTCCAACCCTACCAACTGCTCCGTTGATCGGATAAATGTGGATATTTGAGAATAATGTGGGCATATCGTGCCCGGCTTTGATCAGCTGGTCGATGTCACGATCGTCATAATGCCTGAAGAAATCCGCCTGCCAATACCACTGGTAACCAGCGGGGTAAAGACCGTCAAACATGCTGTTGATGGCTGGCATAGTAATCGGTCCGGCGAAGTCAATCGCCGGCTGACGGTGTTGCCGGATGGGTTTGAGAGCTTCCTCGGCTTTTTCCTGGGGTCCGGTATAACTCCACATAACGTAACCCATATTCTGTTTGTGATACTTTTCTGGAAATGGCGGCGCAGGCGGTACTGCACCAAGCCCGAAGAAACCATTGAGCTCTTCAGGGGCTTTCATGATGAAGTCCTGCCAGAAATGTAGCATATCCGTGGATTCTTCCAGGGTCCAAAACATGGGTCCACCATACACCGAGGTGACCGGGTTAGCCCGGAACAGGAACGAAGTCACGATGCCAAAGTTACCGCCCCCACCTCGCACTGCCCAGAAGAGATCCTCGTTATGTTCCTTGTCGGCGGTCACAAAACACCCGTCCGCCAAGACCATATCCACACTGAGCAAGTTATCGATGGTCAGCCCGTAACGGCGTGCCAGGTAACCAATCCCACCACCCAGGGTCAGTCCCCCGACGCCGGTGGAGGATAAGAAACCGCATGGTACAGCTAACCCAAATGGATAAGTGGCATGATCTACATCACCCCAGACAGCACCACCTTCCACACGCACGGTCTTCGCATCCGGATCGACGCGTATACCCCGCATGCGTGATAAGTCGATGACCAAACCTCCCTCAACGGTGCCAAAGCCTGGCCCATTATGAGAGCCACCCCGCACTGCAACGTCCAATCTTTGCTCGTGGCCAAACTCGATCGCACTGATGATATCGGCCACATCCACAACACGCACGATGAGAGCAGGGCGTTTATCAATCATCGCATTATAGACCTTTCGAGCCGTTTCGTACTGCGGGTCGCCAGGTTGGATAATATCGCCGCGTATTTTTGTCCGCAGTGCGGCTATCGATTCCATACTCAGACGAGTAGCCTTTTTTACATCAGTTTGCAAATAAGACATGATATTCCTCCTAGGGTTCACTAATTGAATCCCCCAACTAGTTATTTATATTTTCCCCTCAGATGATCATATAGCATCTAAAGTTAGACTATTTTACTCCAAATTGTCAATATTTACCAGAGGAATAGCAGGAATATTATGTATTTATTTACCAATTAGACCCAAAAAATGATTAGAAATTCTTCATGAATTTGGGCCACTGATAGATAGACTAGCTCTCCAGATACCGTCAGATGATCGCGAAATTATCGGGGAGATGAACGGCGAACCTGCAACGGAAATCTCCCCCGATTGCAGATTCGAGTACATCCACCTGGAGCGTCTGCCCGAATATCACCTCCCAAGGCTTTTTACTGAATCCACCGCTGCAATTACAAAAAACCGCATTGAGACGGATATTATCGTCCTTGATGGCTTCACGCGCCCAGGGGCAGTGGCAGGCATAATAGCGTTTCAGGATTGGATCCGTCTCGGCCAGGTATTGTTTGGCATTGTAGGGAATTTTCGTAATAAAAATGATGTTCCCTTTGCGCACACCACACTCGGTCTCCTGGCGATCCTTGACATATTCGACCACCTCATCGGTAATTTCCTGGGCAAAGAATAGCACGCCATCCTGATGGCATTTCTGTAGCTCCAGTACGAATTCCTGATGCTTTTTGCTCAAGAAATCGTCGATATTGGTTGATGTCATATACTTCTCTCGCTCGTCGACAAAATACTCATCCGGCAAATCTCGCAAACATGCGGATAACAACCCCTCAACTTCCCTATGCCCCACCATGCCGATCAAGCGATCAAGGACCGGGAACATATCAAAGGGCTTATTGGAGGAGGGCAGACCTAAGGGTGAAACACCAATCCCGCCAAAGACCTCGTCCCGAATACTCTCACCATACCGTTCACCAACTTTTTTATATAAATTCAGTTGGGCTTCAGCCCCGTCCAACAATTCCAGGAAAGCGATATATACCCCGTTGTTTTTCAAAAACAAACCATAGCGCGCCAATGCCACGAGATTGTCATACGTGTTTTCCCCCTCCTGGATCAGGATTTTACTGAACTCCCACGCCGCTGAGCCATCAGGTGGCGTACTCAAAACAGTGAGATATCCTTCAAACCGCTCGGCGATTGCGAGTGAAGCCTCAACCTGTTCATCGTCCAATTTGCGCGTTTTGAGCAGCTCACGAAACCCCTCTCGGTCCATATCTCCTCCTCTCCATCCGCGAATTACAGCCCCCCACCCTCTATACTAATATTGCTGGAACTAAGTTCAGCGTTGCCATACACTTCTTAGTAACAGTACAAGTGAACTCGTTTCATGTCAGAATAGATAGTTAGAAGTTTTCGTGCATAAAGGGTCTCAATCCTGAGAACATACGCCGCAGGCTCAAAACTTGGGCTGAACTCGGATTACCCCACCCACGCGGTGAAAAATCTTGTGGATCGTGAACCCCTGAGACCAGCGACGATACACCCTGGATGGTCAATTCGCAATCTGCGTTTGAAGTCCTTGACACAGCGAGTCTACCAAGCTGTGACTCAAAACGCCACACATCTTCGTTCCAGGGGCATATAGGGTCCACGATCCGGGCTGAGAAATTACCCTCCCCCACCTGCATCCCGCCGATATGTTCAAAATTCAAGACGCGGCTCATGGCAGATCGGAATGCCGTCTCAACTTTGACTTGAATATCTGCCAGCCAGGTTTCGGGGTATTCATATTCGGGAAGCCACAACTCTGCACGGTCAGTCTGGTCGATGTGTCTGGCGATCCAGCTGAGAAGGAGATAGCGGGCGCGACTTGTCCGGTAATAAAAGCGGATGGCTTCAAATTTATATTTCGTCACTTCCTCTCCCAGGATCCGGTATAGCATGATCCCTTCAACTTTTCCATCGAAGATCGCCAGGGCAGTCCAGAGCAAGTTTTGATTCGCCCGCTCCCTGTCACCAAAATCAAAGCATGCCATGCCGTGCTGATGCACTCGCATCTCAGCGAGATATTCACGATAGGTGTCGTAGGCCTCTCCAATGTATTGCAGCTTGACTTCACCGCTGGTTTCCATTTTCAATACAGGCGCGAGAGAAAGCGTATTTATCCGGGCAATTTTGGTTAACGGGAAGGAAACATAGCCCAGCTGTTCATAAAACGACTCACGGAACGGATAAAGGTTTGTTAAAGCCTTCCCTGCATCGTGTTCCGAAGACAGCAAGCTCGCCATGACCTTCCGGCAGTAACCTTTTCGCCGCGCGGATGGAAAGGTTGACACCCCCCACACCCCGGAAGCCGGGAACAACTTGCCGCGCATATTCTGCGTCATGGGTGTGGCGACGGCAATAGAAACTGGATTATCGCCCTCGAACAGTGCATGGCAGTTCATTCCCTGGCGCTCACGTACAATCGCCAACCATTCCTCTTTATTCTGTAATGGTGGCGAGGGGTGTATGGAATACGAGTCCATTGAGTACAAGGCCTCCAGCATTTCCTCACCTTGTAATCGGCGAATATCTATATTCATCGTCAAACCTTTCTATAGAGTGTATGATTCCCACCATCTCGACTTGGAACTCCGTTATAGTGATCTTCCGGAACAATCTCTATCCTGGCCATCTCTTTTCCCAAGGCTGGTACAAATCAAATATTGGACCCAATACAGCTTGGTATAAAGCATTTGCATGAAGTGTACCGCCGGTTGTCATTACCAGAGTGGCGCCCATCCTCTTCAACCTGTGCATACTTTCGCATAATAAAGACCTGGCCAGACCTTGCCGTTGGTGCTCAGGCTTGGTTCCAACGGGCTCAAACATGCCGCAGCGGGTCACATCGTCGTACCACACGGTGGTGAAGGCCGCAACATCACCTTCAGGAGCGATGGCAACCAAATCCAGGTCACGACGGTAAAGTGGAGCAGCCTGTATGTTCAAGTACCACGATCCGTCGCTGTTATATTTTTCGTCCGGTTCCTTAGAATGGAATGCCCGCCAGGATGCCCAGCTGCGGGAGGGTAATTCAGAGCTATCCCCCAGAGACCGAACTAAATACCCCTCTTTCACCGGGTTTTCGGGGATGGGCTTTTCCAGGCGGCGCCGCCACTGATGTTCATCAGCGTCAGCGATGTGGGTGAATCCATGCCTTTCCAGGATAGCCTGTCGCTGGGAATCACCTGCAGCAGACCAAATCCACAACACATCACCCCCCCTCCGGCTTGGGGCACGCAAATGCTCTTCAGCCAGGCTGATCATCTGATCTTCTAAATCTGAGGTTTTCGCAGCAGGATGGATCTTTAGGAAAACCTGCCCGGGTTCTTCGCAGTTCAACACAGCCTCAATATGCCCGTCCCCCCTCTCCCAGAGAAATATGTCCTTTTCAAGTGCACCATCCCCCAGATTGAGAATCCCATGCCAGCGCCAATAATCCAGCCGGGCAACCGGCCAGCAGAACATGCGACGGTCATTCAGTAGAAATACCTCACGCAGAAAATCGCGGATGCGCCAGAAGTCGTCTTCAGTTTTGAAGCTGCGTGAAATAAATCGGTCCATTTAATCTTCTCTCCATCTCAGTAAACTGCGGTCATTAATAGATCAGAAATATGCTGCCCAATCTGTATCTCAGCCCATGACCGATATAAAACTCATAAACTTTCGCTTATGGTAAACTACTTAACACTAGTTTATCAGGATTTTAATTGTATGAAACTCAAATTGACAAGACCAAATTTGGCTCAATCACCATCGCCGGCGACAAATATGATTATGACGTCCTGATCCGCATGGATGGGAAAGTGGATAAACGCAAGAAGAAGCTTTCCAAACAAGAGTTCGGCACCTCACACATCCTCTCCAAGGCT
>JBGOYO010000212.1:0-5718 GCA_041479715.1 Anaerolineae bacterium | reverse complement strand
TCACGAGATCGACCTGTTCAAGATTTCCTTCCGCATGGCGGCAATTATTGGAGTGATTGGCACTATCGCGGTTGGAATAATCGGACATACCCAAGGACAGGAGCTAACTGATACCCAGCCGATGAAATTAGCCTCACTGGAAGCGTTATTTAATACCGAAAATCCAGCCTCATTATCTGTAATTACTATAAAAAATCCGTTTACTGACGAGCTAATCCTTAATTGGCGTATACCAGGAGCGCTCAGCTTCATGGAATACAACCGATTCACGGGTGAAGTGAAAGGGATTAACCAGCTCCAATTAGCATATGAATTACTATATGGCGCTGGAAACTATACTCCGCCTCCGGTTATTCTTTACTGGAGTTTTCGAGCTATGGTAGGGGCTGGGTTGCTTATGATCTTGATTAGCCTGATCGCGCTTTTCGTCGACCTAAGAAACTTATATAGAAAATTTTCTTGGTTCTTATTTATACTTCCCTTCGCAATTGCTCTTCCATACCTGGCAAATACAACTGGGTGGATTCTGACCGAGGTAGGAAGGTTTCCTTGGGTAGTATATGAAGTTCTCAAACAAGAGGAAGGTGTATCAAAGGTTGTTACTAGGGGGATGTTCATTGCGAGTTTGATCGGCTTCATCCTCGTATATGGACTCATCATCATAGCTACAGTTTATCTGATGTTGAAATCTGCCAAAGCAGGCCCTGCTGCAGTCGAGGTGGTTCCTGCTGAGTTTACACCGTCCCTGGTTAATCCACCTGAGTCGAAATAGGAGTGATTCCGATGACCCTGAACACACTCTGGTTCATTTTTATCACCGTTTTATATACCGGATTCTTCGTCCTGGAAGGGTTCGATTTTGGCGTCGGCATGTTACTACCTTTCTTGGGCAACACTGACTCACAGCGCAGGATAATTATCAACACAATAGGTCCACATTGGGATGGGAATGAAGTCTGGTTGATTGCGGCTGGAGGCGCAACATTCGCCGCCTTCCCTAGCTGGTATGCCACATTATTTAGTGGTTTTTATCTCCCACTATTTCTGCTGCTCATCGGTTTGATAATTCGAGGAGTAGCATTTGAGTTTCGAAGTAAGGACGATCACCGACTGTGGCGTAATCTTTGGGACTGGTGTATTTTTGCTGGTAGTCTTCTGGCATCCATACTGTTTCCCATCGCGTTTTCCAATCTAGTCCGAGGGGTTCCGATTAATTCAGACATGCAATATGTAGGTGGTTTCTTCAACCTGCTCAATCCATACTCACTGCTCGCTGCAATGGGTTTTACACTCTTATTCATTTTACATGGAGCCACTTTCCTGAGCATCAAGACCGAAGGTGAAATCGAACACAGAGCCAAGGAGCTTGTCCGTTGGCTCTGGCTATTAGTTGTCTTGATATTGGTCGTTTTTTTGATCACCAGCTTTGCAATTACCGATGTTCGTCATAATTTGAATGTTCTAACAATTTTGGTTCCTATCCTTGGGTTACTTACAGTTTTATCTGCTGGTTATTTCATGCGCAAAAGTCAATTTGGTCGCCTATTCATTACTACGTGCCTCACCATCGCGTTTTTAGTCTTGACAATTTTTATCTTCCTGTACCCAAATGTGATGATCTCCAGCTTGAACCCGGCTTGGAGCCTGACCATTCACAATGCCGCCTCCTCTTTCACAACCCTACGGTTAATGACCATAATCACTGCGATATTTTTGCCAATCGTAATACTATATCAGGTGTGGACCTATTGGGTGTTTCGTAAGCGTATCACGAATGAGGTGGAAAAATTAACCTATTGAGAGATTAATTCCATTCCAAGCGGTCAGCATTCACCCCACGTAAACAAAAGTGGATGGGTGTTGACCGCTGGCATTTTACCCCGATGAATATTAATCGCCGCTTAATTGATGAAGCCAGACATGCACGTATTGGCATCATCCTTTCCATCATCCTTGGATTGATTGGAGGAATTCTAAGCGTATTCCAAGCCCGTGAGATAAGTAGGGTGATTAATCAGGTCTTTCTGGGCGGTGAAACTCTCGGATCGGTAACGATCATATTACTCACTATACTGATGATCATTGTGCTGCGTGCAGGTTTCATATGGGCAGGTGATGTAAGTTCAGGAACAGCGGCAAGCAAAATAAAACAAGGTTTACGTAGCCAGATTCTTATCCATATACAGTCCCTTGGACCAGCCTATCTTCGTGGTCAGGCAGGTGAATCAGGGGCTCAAACAGGGGAGATGGTTAACCTTGCTACCGAGGGTATCGATGCGTTGGAGATCTACTATAGTCAATACCTACCCCAAATTGCGTTGGCAGCGCTGATTCCCCTCTCCATCCTTATTTTCGTGTTTCCAACTGATGCACTTTCCGGCTTTATCTTGCTTATCACTGCACCTTTAATTCCAATCTTCATGTACCTGATTGGAAGTGCAGCTGAGGTACTCACACGAAAACAATGGCTCGGCCTGAGCCGAATGAGCGCATACTTCCTCGATGTGCTCCAGGGGTTGACCACTCTAAAAACCCTGGGTCGAAGCCGTGATCAGATCGAAGTGATCAAGAAAGTGAGCGAGAACTACCGCCAAACAACCATGGAAGTATTGAAGGTGACCTTCCTATCTGCCCTGGTGCTGGAGCTGGTTGCGACACTAGGAACAGCGCTAGTGGCGGTTGAAATCGGCATCCGTTTGCTTTATGGGAAGCTGGCCTTCGAACAGGCTTTCTTCATCCTGCTACTCGCTCCCGAGTTCTATTTACCGTTGCGTTTACTCGGCACGCGGTTTCATGCCGGTATGGCAGGTGTTGAGGCGGCGAAACGTATCTACGGAATCTTGGACCTACCTACCGCGGGGAATGTTCAGCCTCCCATCATAGCCGAGGGAACTGAGACGAGGATTAATCACCCACCCCATATCGTATTCAAGGACGTGGGATATGCTTACTCTAATAGTCATCCTGCGCTTGATGACGTTTCCATTGAGATACCAGCCGGGAAAATGACCGCCTTAGTCGGACCGAGTGGTGCAGGTAAAACCACACTCACCTGGCTACTTTTACGCTTCTTACAACCTCAAAGTGGTGAAATTATTATCGATGGAAAATTTCTAGGTAAAATCCCCCTCAGAGAGTGGCACGAAAACCTTGCCTGGGTGCCTCAGAACCCGTATTTATTTGACGATACAATCGCAGCTAATATTACGCTATCTAAACCTGGGGCAGCCCAAACTGAAATCGAGCAAGCTGCCAGGTTAGCCCATGCAGATGAATTCATCCGCGATCTTCCGTTGGGTTATGAGACCCGCATTGGGGAGCGTGGGATGCGGCTTAGCACAGGCCAGGCGCAGCGGATTGCATTGGCGCGAGCCTTCCTGAAAGATGCACCACTGTTAATTCTTGACGAAGCCACTTCCCATCTGGATCCCGATACGGATGCACAGCTACGAGATTCATTACAGTACCTGATCCAAAATCGAACTGTGGTAGTGATCGCCCACCACCGTGCCACCCTGGCCAAAGCAGACCAAATAATTAAGCTGAGCCATGGCAAGATCGATCATTCCAATGATCCCATAACTCCGCCTGTAGATTCTGACATGGTTGCTCTAGTGCCTGTCAGAATGATCGATGATCGTTCTCAGCAGACAGCTTCCTTAATCGAACCGCAAATTGGGGGCTTAAAACCATCAGCAAAGCAATCATCTCTTGTCCGGTTGTTGAATCTGCTCATTCCATTCTGGGGTCGAATAGTATTATCGATCGTATTGGGTTTTGCAACCATCGCCAGTGGAATCGGATTAATGGCCACAGCAGCCTATATCATTTCTGCTGCGGCCTTGCACCCTTCGATCGCTGATCTACAAGTGGCAATTGTTGGAGTACGCTTTTTTGGTATCTCACGGGGGGTTTTTCGTTATCTTGAACGTCTGGTCTCACATGATGTTACATTCCGTCTACTTGCTCGTTGGCGGGTGTGGTTTTATCAGGCGCTGGAGCCACTTGCGCCTGCTCGTTTGCTCCGGTATCACAGTGGCGACTTGCTCTCGCGGGTGATCCGGGACATCGGATCACTGGAAAACTTTTACGTACGCACAGTAAATCCTCCACTTGTGGCTTTATTGGTTAGCGCAGTAGTTCTTCTTTTTCTGTCAGGTTTTGGGGCACCATTGGCATGGGCTTTACTGGTTTTTTTACTTCTCGCCGGTATTGGCTTGCCTGTTTTGATTATCTTCTTCTCGCGCAGGCTTGGACCCAATATGATCAATGCCCGGGCACAATTTAGCACTGTGCTGGTAGATAGCATCCAGGGCATGCCCGACCTTTTGACCTGCGGGCAATCTACAGCTACACTTGAACGTATGAACCTAGCCGGGGCTCGGTTATCAAAATTGCAGAACCGGATGTCAGGAATAACCTCCCTGCAGACGGCTGTAGTTAGCCTTCTGGCTAATCTGGGGATGTTGTCTGTCCTGGTAATTGCGATACAGATGGTGTCTACAGGTCAGCTTGATGGTGTTCTGCTCGGTGTAGTAACGTTGACCGCACTCACCTGTTTCGAAGCCATGCAGCCACTACCCCAAGTTGCCCAAACATATGAGACAAATAATGCAGCTGCCGGGAGGTTGTATGAGCTGGTGGATGCGACCGCTCCTGTGATTGATCCATCTGAACCTCTTATTCCATCCTCGGTATTTAACATGGCCGTCCAGAATCTATCATTCCAGTACCCCCCTTGGTCAGACTCTGAGCTGCCTTCGGCTATATCCACATTCGGACTCAAAGATATCTCATTATCATTACCCCAAGGAAAGCATATCGCTTTGATCGGTTCAAGTGGAGCGGGAAAGACTACTCTGGTCAATTTATTGCTCCGGTTCTGGGAATACCAGCATGGGTCGATTCAAATGGGTGGTTATGAGCTGCGGTGCTATCACCAGGATGATATCCGCAGGAATATTGCTGTCATTTCACAGAACACGTATCTGTTCAGCGCAACGATTAAAGAAAACCTGCTCATTGCAAAGCCCACGGCAACCGATGACGCGATCATCCAGGTGGTAAAACAAGCCCAGCTGCATGATCTTATCCAATCCCTACCCGAAGGCTATGACACATGGATTGGAGAGCACGGCCTGCATTTAAGTGCAGGTGAACGCCAGCGCCTGGCAGTTGCCAGGGCGTTGCTAAAGGGCTCTCCCTTGCTGATCCTCGATGAGCCAACCGCCAATCTGGATCCCGAAACTGGGCTTGCCTTGCTTAATTCCATTCGAGAATTAAGCCAGGGTCGCAGCACAATTACCATTACTCAAGATATGGTCGGTCTTGAATCCATGGATGAAATCCTCGTCCTTCAAAATGGTTGCATTATCGAGCGTGGCACGCATAAACAATTGTTTTCCTGTCGAGGTACTTATCGTCGAATGTGGGATATTTATCATCAAATCATGTAAAATAAGCGCCTGTCTAAGTGCTAATCTTAGCTAGTGAGAGAATGCTATGTCAACATTGAAAAAACGTTGGTGGCTGGTTTTAATTGGTATTTTGTTAGCTGCAGTGGTCGGCTTTGTAGCATGGGGTTTGATCATCCCGGCGCCTATGCCTGAAGCTTTAGCAGCACTTCAGTCTGATAGTCAGGTCAAAGTAACTACTGAACCCTGGCTTGTCTTCCAGCCGATTGAATCAACACCAACGACAGGCTTGATCATCTACCCT
>JBGOYO010000211.1:0-5731 GCA_041479715.1 Anaerolineae bacterium | reverse complement strand
CTGCTTATCCTGCACCGGGAACAGCACTTCCACCCGCCGGTCAATATTGCGTGGCATTAAATCCGCACTCCCCAGCAAGATTTCTTCATTCCCTCCGTTTTTAAAATAATAGATCCGGCTGTGTTCCAGGAATCGCCCCACTATGCTGGTAACCTGAATATTTTCGCTGATTCCTGTCATTCCTGCCCTTAAACAACAAATCCCTCTGACGAACAGATCGATCTTTACCCCCGCTTGGGACGCTGTGTATAGCAGCTGGATCATCTTCTTGTCGACCAATGAATTAACTTTAAAGATGAGATGGCCTTGCCCACCGTTCTTTTGTATTTCAATTTCCCGATGGATAAGTTCTTCCATTCTTCTTCGTAAGTTGATGGGTGCGACTAGAAGTTTAAGATATTCTTTCTTTGACGAATACCCGGTCAGGTAATTAAATAAATCGGTTGCATCCGTTCCCATATCGGCATCACAAGTAAACATCCCAATATCTTCGTAGGTCTGGGCCGTGATCGCATTATAGTTTCCGGTCGCCATATGCAGGTAGCGAGTAATTCCATCACCTTCTTTGCGTATCACCATCGCGATTTTTGAGTGTGTTTTTAAACCGAGCAGCCCATAAACTACATGCACGCCTTCTTTTTCTAGCGTTCTGGCCCATCCAATATTGCTTTCCTCATCAAACCGGGCTTTTAATTCCACCAACACTGCCACTTGCTTCCCATTTTCAGCTGCCTCGAGCAGCGTATCCACGACAGGTGGTCTGTTGCCAACCCGGTAGAGGGTCATCTTAATGGCTAGCACATCCGGATCAGATGCCGCAGTTTTCAAAAATTGGATCACAGGTAGAAACGAATCATATGGGTGGTGCAGCAGTAGGTCTCCCTCCCGGATGGCGTTGAAGATATTGCCGTCATCGATATCCCTAAGCCTGCGTGGTGTGGCAGGTTTAAATGGCTGGTCTTTGAGATCAAACCGATCAATGCTTTGTAGCGCCCACAGATCACTATAACCCATCGGTCCATCATTGGTATAGATTTCATTGTGGTCAATCTCCAGGTTTTCCATCAGAATATCCTGGATGCGCACTGACATGGTCTCGTTGATCGTGATCCTTACCACGGATCCAAACCTACGCTGCCGGACGGTTTGCTCGATCGTTTCCAGCAGGTCGGCAGCCTCCAACTCCTGAATGGTCATATCGGCGTCGCGGATTATGCGGAAAGGATACGATTCGATCACCTCCATGCCTGGGAACAACGTAGCCAGGTTGGCGGAGATCACTTGCTCAAGCCAGACGAAGTAGTGGTTGTAAGGAACCGTCCCATCCTTACGCACTCCTCCCGATGAGCGCTTGATTGGCACCAAACGAGGCAGGGTGTTGGGTACCTTAATCCGTGCAAAGTGGTTAATCCCTTTTTTGTCCCGCAATAAAACAGCCAGGTTGAGTGATAAATTGGAGATATGTGGGAACGGGTGACCGGGGTCAAATGCCAGCGGTGTTAGTACTGGAAAGATCACGTCATGATAATAGTTTTCGATGTTCTCTTTTTGCTGTTTATTCAACTCGGTGTAATCGAGCAGGAATATCCCTGCATCTTTTAATTTTGGAATCAAAATATTCTTGAAATAGTCTGCAGCCTTCTTCATCAATACAATTGCGTCTTTTCTGATCTCAGCCAGCTGGACTGCCGGTGTCAAGCCATCAGGAGGAACATCTACAACACCAGCATCGACCTGTTTCTTCAACCCGGCAACTCGCACCATATAGAATTCATCCACCAAAGAACCAACAATCGCTAGAAACTTCACCCGTTCCAGCAATGGATTGTTCTCATCGATCGCTTCTTCCAATAAGCGATGAAAATATTGCATAGAGCTCAATTCACGATTGATGAACAATCCTGGCGATTCTAGGTCGGGTGTCAGTTCAAGGTCAGCTGTCTTATCCATAGTATTTATCGCTCAATTGGCAATTTATATTTCGGAAAACGAAGAATCATCCAAACCTTCCCATGATGTAGTCTTCTGTCCGTTTATCTTTCGGATTGATGAAGAGCTCTTTCCCTGGTGCTTGTTCTATCAACTCACCCTGTAGGAAAAACGCTGCAAAGTCGGCTGTGCGGGCGGCTTGCTGCACAGAATGCGGTACTAATACAATTGTATACGCTTTCTTGAGCTCCTGGAGGGATGCCTCAACCTTGCCTGTTGAAATCGGGTCCAAACCTGAGGTCGGTTCATCTAAAAGAATAACTTCAGGCATTAATACCAGGCTGCGTGCCAGGCATAAACGCTGCTGTTGACCACCTGAAAGTGATACTGCTGGCTCATCAAGCCGATCTTTTACCTCGTCCCAAAGCGCGGATTGCATCAGGCTCCTCTCGATGGCTTCCCTCAGTTTGGCTTCCCGTTTTTCACCCGCCAGCTCAAGTGCATAAGTTAAATTCCCCCGGATGCTCATCGGTAAAACCACCGGTTGGGCAAATACCATTCCCACCCGGCGCCTCAATTCGATCACGTTCGTCTTCGGGTCAAGGATATCCATATCGTCAAGGAGTACTTTACCGGAAATAAATTTGACGTCCGCCAGGTCGTTCAACCGGTTGAACACCCTCAATAATGATGACTTGCCTCCACCTGCCGGGCCAAACATGACTGTGATCGAGTTCGCCGGTATTTCCAGGTTTATGTCGTGAAGAGACTCTTTATCATCCGAATATCGTAGACTTAAATGCTCGATTCTGATCTTGTACATGTGTGCCACTTACCATTGTCTATGCGAACGAGCCCGGGAACGTATGATGCTCGCGATCAGGTTCATCCCTAATACAAAGACGATCAGGACCAGGGCGGTCCCGTATTGAATCTCAATCGGCATGCCGGGAACCTGGGTTGAGATGACGTATAAATGATACGGTAATGCCATGGTTGGGTCAAATATCGAGTTGGGTAGTTGCGGTAGGAAGAATGCCGCTGCTGTGAATAGGATCGGCGCTGTCTCCCCAGCCGCACGCTCTAATCCAAGGATCACTCCCGTCATGATCCCCGGTAGCGACTGGGGCAGGACAATCTTGCGGATCGTCTGCCAGCGAGTGGCACCCACGGAGATACTCACCACCCGGAACGACTGTGGCACCGCTCTCAAGGCTTCCTCTGCCGTGCTGATGATCACTGGCAGCGTCATGATGGATAAGGTTAATGACCCGGCAAAAATGCTTGTCCCAAACTTTAGAAATATGACGAACATCCCTAATCCAAACAACCCATACACCACCGAAGGGATTCCCGCCAAGTTAATGATGGCGATACGGATAGCCCTCGTCCAGCGGTTATCCGACGCATATTCTGACAGGTAAATTGCGGCACCTATTCCCAGCGGCACGGAGAAGATGGCAGTACCAATAGTGAGTAAAAATGTACCCACGATAGCCGGGTAAATCCCACCTTCTTTAACGCCATTTGTAGGGAATGTGGTCAGGAATTCCCAGGAGATTGCCGGAATACCTTTGATAAAAATAAATATCACGATCGCGATGATCGGGATAACGGTGATGACCGTGGTAAAGGTTAAAAAACCAAATCCAAGCTTTTGTTGTAACAGCCTTGCAGTCGATGAACCTGGATTTTTGAACACTTTACTCTCCCGATCGATGAATTCTCAAGTCTATCAAGATAAAATCCGTTCAGCGCGTTTACGTTGCACAAACATCGCCGTCGAGGCAGCAATGTTTATCCCCAGTGAGATGAGAAATAAAACCAGCCCGATAAAAAATAAAACATGGTAATGTGTGCTGTTACTTGCCACTTCACCCATTTCAGCAGCAATCGTGGCTGTCATCGTCCTTACTGGTAGGAACAATGAATTCCACTTTACCGGTAAAACAGCTGCATTCCCTGTGACCATCATCACTGCCATTGTCTCTCCGATAACCCGCCCAATTCCCAGCATTATTCCCGTTAAAACCCCATTACGAGCAGCCGGAAGCGTGACCCGCCATATCGTTTGCCATTGGGTGGCTCCCAAAGCAAGTGCTGCATCCCGATACGATCTAGGAACCGAATCCAGCGCATCTTCAGATACAGATACGATAGTTGGAATGGCAACTGCGCTCAAGAGGATGCTTCCAGCAAATGCTGAAAGCCCGGTGGGTAAATCCAGTATTCGACGCAAGTAAGGTGCTAAAATGATGATTCCCAGGAACCCCAGCACCACAGAAGGGATACCTCCCAACACCTCGACGATCGGTTTCAACAGGTCGCGCGTTCCACGGGGCGCTACTTCCGCAATATAGACTGCTGTAAATATCCCGATCGGGACGGCGATCAGCGCTGCGCCCACGGTCACGATCAGTGAGCCTCCTAGCAGCGGGAGTAAGCCAAAATAATTCTCAATTGGGTACCAACGTGTGGAAATCAGATTAGTGAAGCTCACCTGTCCGATGGTAGGCAACCCTTCACGCAGTAAAAAATAAAATATCAGCACTACAAAGATGATCGCCGAATAGCCAGAAATCTTCACCAGTGGTGTAATGATAAGTTCTGACAATTTAATCGATGATTTCATGTGCACCTTGGTGTATTACTTAGGTGATTTGATCGGCACGAACCCCAGCTGGGTCACTATATCCTGTGCTTCAGAGGTCATGATCCAGTTTATATATTCCAGGATTGCACCTGTCGGCTTACCATTTGTATACATATAAAGGTCACGAGCGATGGGATATTGCCCGTTATTGACTGAATCCGCCGATGGTAGGACAAACTGTCCAGCCAACTTCCCACCTACAGAAACGACTTTTACCTCAGGGGTGACATAACCCAATCCATCATACCCGATCGCGTTCGGGTTATCGCGGGTTTCAGCGGTAATCCCTTCCGAAGACGGCAGCAGCAGGGTATCTGTCGAGAAGAGGGTTTTGTTTTTAGGGTCACCCAGCCTGATCACGTTTTCAAGGAAGAATACATGCGTGCCGGAATTTGTTTCGCGTGAAAGCCGAACGATCACTCTATCCTCTCCGCCAACTTCCTTCCAATTATTAATTTTCCCGCTGTAGATATCGGATAATTGCTGGATGGTTAAATGGGTTACCGGGTTGGATGGGTTCACCACGATGGCGATCGCATCCCTGGCAACCACGTATTCGACCGGGTCGACCCCATTCGTTTTTGCCTGTTGGATCTCTTCAGGTTTAATCTGCCTGCTCGCATTGGCAATGTCCACTGTCTTGTTGATCAGCGCTGCGATACCGGTGCCAGAACCGCCACCGGTGACTGAAATTTCTATTTCCGGATGCAATTCATGGTATTTTTCCGCCCAGGCTAATGCCAGGTTTACCAGGGTGTCTGACCCTTTGTTGACGATCGATTGTGCTTGAGAGTTATTCTGGGAGCTTTGTGTGGATTCACCTGCTGGACCACAGCTGGATGAAATGATCAATATCAGCGCGGCGATGAGGAACCATGTTCTTTTCATCGAGAAGATTATAGCTGTAATAATTCTCCCACACAAGGTAATTCCGCTATATAGAGATATAGTGTAAAATCTTCCCATATGAATAACCCCGACTCGGTGTTCAAAGTTACTAACCTTGATTTTTTTTATGGACAGGTTAAAGCGCTATATAAGATCAACATGCAGATCATGCCTAACCTGATCACCGCTTTGATCGGTCCTTCAGGGTGTGGGAAGTCCACGTTCCTGCGCTGCCTTAATCGTATGAATGACACGATCGAT
>JBGOYO010000210.1:0-5736 GCA_041479715.1 Anaerolineae bacterium | reverse complement strand
CGCAGCTCACTGGAGGTTGGCTGCTGAGGCCATCCGGGCTCGAAGTAGCCTTGAGCGTTGTAGACAGATACCCATCCGCCACTGTGGGCCGTAACGATTTCTTTAGCACCATCTTGATTAATATCAGCGATGACGATCCCTGGCCAGGTACGCCCTACATTGGGTGCGTCAGGTTCCGTCCGATCATGCCCCGAGGACATTTTCCACTCCAGCGTCCCGGTCGACCCATCGAGCACAAAGATGGAATATGCTGAAGCAATAACCTCCACCTGACCATCGCCATCCAAATCTGCTGTAGCTGGTGAGGAATACCACCCCGTCTCACACCATGAGTTGTAACACCCTCCCAGCTGCCACTTTAATAGGGGTGCCCCAAATGTGACTGAAGCCTGAACACGCTGATTTGCTCCGCTTGTGGCAAGAATGGCTGGGAAAACGAGGCAGATCATCAGGCGTAGGAATTTCGATGCATGGAAATTCTGTCTATTCATACCTGCTCTCCTTGGATGGGATATATGTGTAAGGCATAAAAGTAATCTACAGATAAAGTGATATGAGCATAAGTGTTGTAAGATTGCACCCGGTATTATTAGCGCTGCTTTTGCCCTTACCCTTGACTGTCCATCCTCACAGTGTTATAACCTACCAAATTCTAACCCAAAACGCCCCAGGAAAGGGGCGTTTTGGTATAGCACTTGCCAAAGGAGGCTGATATGTCTTCGCTCGTGCCGACTGATACCCCTACGTATGCTGTTCCAGAAGCTCATCTCGCACCACCCAATGATTACTTGAAAAACCAATTTCCGATCCCTGCTTCGCGCATGTTTTTGATTAATAAGTCACTTAAAGTATTTCACGAGAAGTACCCCGATCAGCCAATGTATGATGCATCACAAGGAGATGGTGGCGCCAGCTTGCCGGGGGTACCGATCCCGATTCTGGAACGGGCAGCCAAGCTACAGCTGGAACATGGCACGGCTTATGATATGCCGTATGGCACTGATGCGTTCCGGAAAGTCGTTCTGGAGAAATATTGGAAGCTGAACCCTCAAGTGGGTTTGGCTCCCGGTAATGTACTCGCTACTGCGGGTGGACGTGACGCGCTAGTTAAAGCATATCAGGCCATGCTGGCATTGGGATATGGGCGCATCGGAGATGTGATCATTGTCTCGCGTGTGCCCTGGATATCATACACTTGGGGCCCGTACGGCATCGGGGCAAACGTTCTATATGCGCCTGGCAATCCACAGGATGGTTGGGCGTATACTGAAGATAGCCTGCGCGAGTGCGTGCAATTTTCTGCCCATACTGGCCGCAAGGTGGCAGGTCTGATCATCACATGCCCGGATAACCCGACCGGATTGACTATCTCTGTTGAACGCCAGGTGGCTCTGGCAAAAGCTGCTTTGCACGCCGGAGTAGCCTTTGTGCTCTTCGATTGGATGTATCACTACGTAACCGATGAGCAACCGATGGATCTGAATGTTATCTACCCAATGTTCGAGCCAGATGAGCGTCCGCGTGTGATGTTCCTGGATGGTATTACCAAGAGCCTGGGTGCCTCGAATATCAGGAACTGCCATCTGATTGCCTCGGAAGAGGTGGTTAAATATACCGTAGCACGGGCATCACATAGCGTAATGCCTTCCTACTTCTCCTTAGCTGTCGCACAGGCAGCCTATGAGATGGGTTATTCAGAAGCATGCCGTCCAATTGTTGAGCCAACAAACGCCAGCCGTAAAGTGCTTAGGAATTTCCTCACTGAACATGGATTTACATACATCATGGGAAAAGGATATTATGCTTTCATCCATGTGGGAAGCTGGCTGGCAAGACATGGTTGGGAAGATTCGGAGCCATTAGGACAGTATCTGGCTGAGGAACACGGAGTGGCAATTGTTCCTGGAGCTTTCTTTTCGCCGTATGGTGGAGAATGGTTACGTTTTTCATATGCGACTCCTCCAGTAAAGACACAAGGTGCAGCTGAACGCTTGTTAGAAGGTCTAAATGCCTTATAGCTATATGAATCGAATGACCTTGAAGCCTTGCCATGGCATATAATCCTCACCAATTTGCTGAAAAATATCAGCTCGCGCTCCAGACTGCCATTAAGGAAAAGCCCCAGGGTGGTGTAGCAGGGTTTGAGCTGGAGTGGAACTTACTGGATGAGCAGCTACGACCTTTGTTAACCGTGGGATCGGGACCCAACCAGCAGTCCTTCGTCGATTACCTGCGCTCGAATTGTCTCTCGCCATGGATGCGTGAATTCAGTCAGCTGGAGGTATTCCACTGGATGATCGAGTGGGCTACCCGACCCTATTACTCATTGTTAGGTGCGAACTACGAAGCGCGCTTGATGGAAGCCGCGTTAATCAATGCCTTGCATTTTTCCGGGAATGAATTTGGTCAGCGTTTATATTACTGGCATGGAAATTTACTGTATCTAACTACGATCGATCAGCATGCGATTCCAAATTCCTGGCCTATTGCTAAGCGACGATACCTGGAGCGTTGTGTGGAGCTATACGGAAACAACCTGGCTACAGCCGGTACGCACACAAATCTCTCCCTGCCTGACCCGATTTTTATGTGGGATTTCGTCCATCTTTCACCCACCCAAAGGATGGGCTATGGCAATGGAAGTGCCTCGCCCCAGTATCTTGATGAATTCAAAAGTGAGTTCTATATTACTGCCACACGCTTGATGCGCGCGTTTGCATCTTTGTTTATCGCAACAAGCGCCTCCACACCGTTACAGGTGCAGGTGAAAGATGGGAAACCGGTAGTCACATTAACAGAGTATGACTCAGTGCGTAATCTCACCTTCCCCAATCCACCCACCCTGGACCTGCCTGATCTTTATCGCTCATACAATGATTATCTTAACTTGTCTTACGACCTGGTCAGGCGAGGTGTGCGTTTTGGTAATAACAACTGGACACCGGTCCGTGCACGCTCGTTTGCTGAGCCTGTCGAACGCTTGATCGCAGTTACCAGTGACCAGCTAGGCGAATTATATGCACGAGGCCTGTACTCCATTGGCGAGGAGCAGCCAGCAGAAGAAATGGCACGTCAGATCGAGATACAGAACCTTATGGCACGCATCAACCTACCAATGGCGCGAGTCGAGGTGCGCACAGATGATGGGGGGCACCCCTTGAATGTGGAAGTTGCCAATTTGACCCTAAAACACCTGCTACTTCTACGCTTTTATGCCGATCCTGAATTCGCCCGCGCATTCCGTTATGATCGCGAAGATATCTCCCGGGCTCGCAACAATGAAGTGAGAGCCGCTCAGGCAGGTCTACGAGCAGAGATTGATAACCCACTTACCGGTAAACCTGTCGGTATGCGTGACTTTCTTGGTTGGACCCTGACCGAGGTGGAACCACTGGCTGATGCATTAGCTCTATCAGAAGCACTTAAACCTTTGTATGAGATGGCTTCTGGTGGGCCAAATACTGCTGAGCAGATCAGGAGCCACCTCAAAGCCGAATTAGGTACGATCGATGAGGTGCCAGCTGCTCTATTGAAATCCTTGGTGGAGCAGCGCGAAAACCAGGTGCAGCAGGATGTTGAGATGATCGCAGCATCAAGCCTGGACGTAGAATCTGAGACCTCGCGTATTTGTGAGTTTGTGCAACATGCCCAGGATAACCTTCGGGGTAATGAACCTGTAAAAATTCCATTTCGCCCGCGACCTTCTACGGATATTGAGATCAGCTACCCCGATAAAACCAGTGAAATTGTCGATCTTGCGGAACAACTGATGCGCATTCCCAGTGTAACTGCCTGTCCGGATGAACGATTAGACGAAGTGCAGCGCGCAGGCGGGCTGGTGTATGATTATTTGAGTGATCACGGGTTGTCAGTGAGGTTGTTCAACCAGGGTAAATACCCCGCAGTGCTGGCTACATTCTCGGACCTTACTTCGGCGCCCGTTATGCTGGCAGGTCATTTCGATGTGGTTGCTCCAGAGCCAGATGACATCCAATTTGAGCCACGTATCGAGGGGGATTATTTATGGGGTCGTGGTGCTGCGGATATGAAGACGGTAGCTGCAACTTACATGGTTTGGATGAAGGATGCGCTGCGTAAAGGCACACCTTATCCCAAAATCAGTCTGTTGCTGGTTGGCAACGAAGAAAATGGCGAAGGCGAACCTATGGGCACTCCGCATGTGCTCAGCTGGTTGAGCGATAACGCTGAACACGACCGTAACCTTGTGCCGAAGCTGGTGATTGCTGGCGAACGCACGGGAGAAAAAGGGAACGAATTGTGGGGTGAGATATGTACACAAAACCGCGGGGTTATGCGCTTCGATTTAATCGTTCACGGGCACCGCGCCCATTCTAGCACAACTGTTTCTCAAGCAGACCTGACTGATAGATTGGCAAGTGCACGTAATGATCTAATGGTAACGCTGGGCTCACATTTAACGTTAAAGAGTGACGATGGTTGGCAATCACAGCTACGGATGCCGTTCATTCAGGTAGGCACCCCTGGGATATATAATGTCACCCCCGATTATGGCGTATTGGGTGTTGAGCTACGTCCCATCCCGACGGACAATCTGGCGGACATTCAGAATGAGCTCATTCAATATTGCCGCGAGCACGAATTAGAGCTAAAAATCCACGTGAAGGAGAACGGCATAATTTGCTCACCATCCAATCCATATCTAACGGCTTTGAAAAACACCGTACGCGTGCTTTCTGGTGCAGAGCCGAGAGTTGGGTATAAGCTGCCTGCTACCAGTGCCCGTTTTGCGCCCGATGGACAGGGCGTGGTGTGGGGACAAAGTGGTCTTGGGCCACATTCCAAGGAAGAGCGTCATTTCATTCCCAGCATACTGCCATATTACCAGGCCTTGCATGGACTGGCCTCTCAGCCCGAATTAAGCTAAGCATCATCTCGGTTTATGAAGACCAAATCATGTATTTATCTGATTAAATGGCAATTCTTTAATTATTCAAGACTTGTAAGTAAATAGCCTAATCAGTAATAAAGTTCATGCAGCCAGCGGTCAGTTTTCGAAAACTGACCGCTGGCTAATACATCAGGTGATTGGTATAGTATCTCGATATAAGAGGCTTGACTCTGGAAAAATGAATTATTTTATGCAGCCGATCTGCTTCTAATTATTCGCCATACCATCTGGACGATCTTTACCGCATTCACAATGATCACGATGACAAACACGAAGATCAGCACCTGGTTCAGCAGTGAGTGCAGCATGCCTTCTAACCCCTGTAGACCCAGCGCACCTTGCAAGGTGTAAATGTATTGTATGTTGGATATCAAGCTGACAGCGAGGGCGATGGTAAATCCACTCAACACGATCGAGAACATTCGCGAGCCGGTCTGCCAGGCACCTTTGCGCAGCAAGATTACATCCTGGATGATGGTCAGCACCCACAGCAAGTCGAACCAGACAATATAAGGGTTGAAAGCTGATGTCAGGACAGGTGTGAACGTCCATGTACCATTGATGTTATTGTAGATTCCCACACGGTCAAGATAGAAGTTAAAGATGATCAATCCCACCAGGGTGAAGAAAATCTCCGTGATCAGCTCGCCGCGTTTAATTTTATCGGGCTGGCTGATGACTTTCAGGCTATGTGGATCCCATTCTTGCGCTTTGGTGGGGAACTTGAACTCTGGCAGTGCCCACTGCAGGATGGCGAAGATCAACACGATGTTTCCAAATGCTTGTACGACCGTCGATAAGGCGCT
>JBGOYO010000209.1:0-5754 GCA_041479715.1 Anaerolineae bacterium | reverse complement strand
TGGTCTGCGATGCGGGTTACCGTAGCGTCAAAGCTCTGGTTGGGGAAGGAATCCACGCTGACCGTGGCTGCATCACCCAATTTAACTTCCCCATAACGACTTTCGGGTATGTAGACGGTGATGGTGAGGTCATTTGGCTGCCCAATCGTCAAGGCAGTGGATCCGGATAGCACGACTTCACCCGGCTCGATATTACGCGCCAGGATCACACCATCATTCGGGCTGGTGATAACCAGTTTACCCAACTGTAGATCGATCAAATTAAGCGCGGCTTGAGCCTGATCAATGGCTTTTTGGGCCTGGGTAACTTTCGACCCGGCGGCAGTGACATTGGCCTGGGCTTGCGCCAACGTGTCAGCAGCGACCTTCACGGTGAGTGAATCTTCACCTGTCAGCAGACTATTATATCGATCGACGGCCGTGTCAAACCGGTCCTGGGCGGCAGCCACCTGGGCACGTGCGTCCAGAATATCGGCGGCTTGCTGGGTGGTCAAGAGGTCATCATATGCCTTCTGGTCAGCATCGAGCTCAGCTTTGGCGGCATCATAAGCCTGCTGCGCGACGTCGCGCAGGGAGTGGTTGTTCTGGGTTTGAGCGCGATTGAGCACATCCCTGGCATCCAGGAACGCGGTCTGAGCCTGTGCCAGGCGAGACTCAGTACTGGTCAGATTAATATATGGGCCGCTCGTAATCAGTGAGTTAAAGTCCGTTTTGGCCGTATCCAGGGCTGCGCTGGCAGCATTAACCTCCTGTAGAGCAGCGGTGATTTCTTCCGTGTGGCTAAAATACCATCCGGGCTGGTTGAACTCAGACGGTTCCGGCTGGCTCAAGGCGGCATTGCGGGCAGGTTGGGCTTGCAGACGCGAGGACGCAAGCGTCAGATCATATTGGGTCTGAGCAGTGGTAACCCCCGCCTGGGCAGAGGCCAGAGCCGTATTGGCGGCATCCAACCCGGCTTGAGCAGCGGCAAGGTTGGTCTGAGCCTGATCCTTCTGAGCGGTCAGTAAAGTGGCGTCAAGCTTGAACAGGGTATTACCGGCTTTAACCGCATCCCCTTCGTTGACCAGCACATCCACGACCTTCCCGCTCACCTCAGGGGCGATGGCGACCTCGGTGGTCTCGACCGTGCCAGATCCGGTGAGGGTGGTGGAAGCGGTGGATGTTTTTTGCGTCGTCACGTACCAATAGGCGACCACAACGACCGCGGCGATGACAAGAACAGCGAGAATGATTCTTCCGACCTTCATAATTACCTCCTGAAGTACAAAACGTTAATCAAGACGCTTTCGAAAGCGTAGAGCAGCCAGGGACATAATGGCGACCCCGAAAATCGCCAGGGCGATCAAATCTTCTCTATAAGCTGAGATGCCAACACCTTTCAGCATCAAGGAGCGGATGATCACCAGATAATAACGCAGTGGGAAGATGTAAGAAATCCACTGCAAAACTTTCGGCATCGCTTCGAGTGGGAAAAAGAAACCCGCCAGGAAGATGCTGGGTAGCAAGAGCATCCAAACAGTTAACATGGCCTCCTGCTGAGTGTTGGCGATCGTGGAAGCCAGCAAGCCAATACCCAGGCTGGAGAGCAAGAACAAGAAAGAAGCGCCAGCAATCAGCAACAAGCTACCGCGAATGGGTACTCCAAACCAATAATGACCGATCGCCATGACTTCCAGGGCATTCAGAAAGGCCAATATGACGTATGGCAACATCTTCCCCACCATCAACTCCCATGGGCGGATGGGCGTTACGATTAGCTGCTCAATAGTCCCGCGTTCGCGCTCGCGGACGATGGCACTGGCAGTCAGGATAGATGTGAGGGCAAAAAGGATCATGCCGATGACACCCGGGATCATGAAGTAAGCGCTGACCAGGTCAGGGTTGTACCATACGGTGGTGCCCACCTGGACTGGCGCCTGGATGGCGGCAGCCTGACCACGGGCTAATAAGCGGGCGGTAAGGATCTGGGTAGAATGGGCTTGACCGATCAATTGGGCAGCGGAAAGAGCGGTCGAGGCGACGGTGGGATCAGATCCATCCAGGACGAACATTACCTGCCCCGTCTGCCCACCCTGGATTTTATCCGTATAGTCTGGGGGGATGATCAAACCGGCACGCGCCTTGCCCGTATCGATCAGATCACGCAGCTCCTGCTCAGAGCTGGCCTCATAGGAGATGGTGAAGTAATCCGCCGCGCGGTAGGCATCCAAAAGAGCCCTGGATTCAGTGCCATGGTCCTGGTCATAGACGGCCAGCGGCACGTTGCGCACGTCGTTGGTGGCGGCATACCCAAGCAGGAACAACTGCATGATGGGGATGATCAATACCAGGATGAGGGTGCGCTTGTCACGCCGGATCTGGATGAATTCTTTACGGATGAGCGAACTTAAGCGGGTGTTGAACATGGCTTTACCTATCACTGTGCAACAAACAGTTTAACCGGGTTGTTTTGTGGCCATTATCCCATGCAGGTAAATATCCACAAAATACTGCATGGCATCCTGGCGAAATTCAGCGGGGGCTGCCGGAGCGAGGGCTGCTTCGGTGAGGTAATATCCAAAGAACAGGCCCAAGAATGTGCGTAATACCATAGGTGGCGGGATGGAGCGCATCTGGTCAAGATAAGAACCGCCCAATTGCTGTACAATCTGCATACCTTGTGGAAAGAGCTGGGCAAAGAGCTGCCTGGCATGCGCGCTGTTAAACTCAACCATCTCAATGAACATCAGGTTCATGAAATCTGGACGGCCTTCGACTACCTGGATCATTCGGTGGACGGCATCCTTCACCAGTTGTTCCAGGTTTACCCCTTGGGCAGCGGCAATCAGAGGCAATACCTCATGGTAGGGATGGAAAGCTAAAAATACCGCCTCAAAGACCTTTTCCTTGCTGGTGAAATGGTTGTAAAGCCCGCCGAGGGCAATCTGGGAAGCCTGGGCAATCTGGCGCATGGAGGTACCATGATAGCCCTGCTTGATGAACAGGTCATGCGCTGCCTGCAGGATGGCGGTGCGAGTATGTTTACGGCGCTCTACAGCAGAGACGGTCATCGCCAATTCCACTCCCCAAGAATGAACGTTCGTTCAGATTCTAAACCGATTCCAAAGCATGTCAAGCTTTTAAATCTTAGGTTTTGACGAAAGTTCAGGTAAACGCTCCTGCATAGTCATGGAAAGTTATTTTTATTGAGCAGTACCAATAACGAGCAGATTACCATGCCGCAAGAAGGTCGCTTGCAGCACGCAATGACACCCGTTTAATATAATTGCCCATTTTTTTATCCGTAGTTAAGTTTAAAAAAATATCCCACAAGGAAGCACTTGTGGGATGTAGTTATTGGTACTAATGAAGTTATTTTTCGTCGCGATCGCCAAGTAGGGCTACATTACGCAGGAGACCAAAGACAAATACACCGAGCTTAATCCCCTCGCCGAGTTCAAGAGTTGGCCGCTCACCCTTCTTCTTAGCTCGTTGGACCAGCAGATAGGCGGCTGCTAAGCCGGTTAGCGCCCCGACCACTCCTCCGATCGCTAACACCTGAGATGTCCAAGAAGTGTCCACATCCCCTAGCTGGTTTTGCTCAACGATGATTTGTTCCTGATTGTCCATTGACGATTCCTTTCATGCTGTCAGTTGATAAAAAAGATAATGCCTAAAACGATTTTTTTATCCATTCCAAACTCACTTATTTACCCGTCTGCCCCTACGGCGCGTTACTGCCCAGGCGCTGCGCAGACGCAAAATTGGCTCGACCGCCTGGTCGGTAATGTGGCTCACAGTTGTCTCGGCTTGCGTAAAGTAAGACTGAACGATCCTGGAATACCCGGGCAAAATTCCCAATAAGCGGCTGATGGCGAACAACAAGCCGAGGGTGACAACCAAAAGGATCAGTGCAATAATCATGGATGGGCCGATCATCCAGATTATGGAGACCGAAGCCCACCGGTTTAGGTTTTCAAGCGTGTGAGTGGCGAAGATTACAATGGCGGCGACTACAAGGAGAACTAACACGATCCCGATAATGAAAGGCAATATAATCTGCCGGAAGGTTTCACGGCGATGTTCAGCATGCACGATGAGAGTGCGCTCAGGGATCAGGTCCATTATCTTAATATCTACCTCGACCTTATTGTAGCATAATTTGGATTCATTTATCCCTGACTGCGCTGCCGCTGCACTTCAAAAAGGAGGATGCTGGCTGCTGCGGCCGCATTAAGTGACTCGCTTCCACCCGGCATGGGGATGTGCACGATTCCCTCTGCCATCGAGAGCGACTCGGAGCCAGCCCCAGCTGCCTCGCCGCCAATGATGAGGGCAAGCGGAGGGCGGAAATCCGCCTGCGTGTAAGGTATGCCGGCGGATGAATCGGCCAGGAAGACGTGGAAGCCGGTACCAGTCTGGGTGAGAGTGCGCTTGAGCTCTGACCAACCCAGGCTCTCGATGGGTAAGCGAAAATGCGCCCCCATTCCAGCGCGGACTACTTTGGGAGACCAGGCATCAGCGCAGCCGGGTCCGAGCAGGACGGCTTGCACCCCAGCGGCGGCGGCGGTTCGCAGGATGGTGCCCATGTTGCCCGGGTCGCGCATACTGTCCAAAATGAGCAGAAAGTGAGGCGATTGAGGGAGAGGCTTTGGCTTGATTGCCAGGACTGCCAGGATGCCCTGGGGTGCCTCCGTCTGACTGATGGCGTGCATCACTGCCTCACTCACCTGCTCGGCGGGAATGCCGCGAGCAGTGAAACCATCCACCACAGCCTGACCGCGCGAATCCAACTTGTCGGTGAACAACACCAAACGCGCCTCCCATTCCGTATGCAGAGCTTCTTCTGCCAGGCGCACGCCTTCGATAACAAACTCCTCTTGCTCGCGGCGCGCCTTAGACTGTGCCAAAAGCTTGCGCACCGCCTGGACCTTAGGGTTATGAACTGAAGTGATCATTCTGCTCCAAAACGTCGGCAAAAGCCTGCCAGGTGTCACGGTCGTACAACACCAGGCGGATGAGCTCGAGGCGGGAGGTGGGGTTATCAGACAGATAGCCCCTGATGGATGACAGGATCACCTGGGCGGCAAGCAGGACGGGGAAGCGGTAGATGCCGGTGGAGATGGCGGGGAAAGCGATCGAGCGGAGATCGAGCTGATCTGCAAGGCGCAGGGAACCTCGGATGGCGTCTGCGAGTTTGGTCTCTTCATCCGCTTCACCCCACATCGGACCGACCGCATGGATGATGTACCGGCAGGGCAGGTTGCCTGCAAGTGTATACGCTGGCTCGCTATGGGAGACAAGCCCGTGCTCTTGCACCCACCGGCTGCTTTCTGCCTGGATCTGCGGTCCACCCCCTCGGACGATGGCACCCGCCACACCCGCGCCGTGTTCGAGATAGCGGTTGGCGGCATTGACGATCGCATCGGTCGTCTCGGCGGTGATATCCCCCTGGGTGATCTCCAGCCGCTGCCCTAAGGGGAAGGTGCGCGCCTTTAAAGCCTGAACCATGGTACCTCCTATCCATGAATGCTCCCATTTTACTCCAGGGAGGGCTCAATAAAAAAAAGAACCCGTTTTCAAATAGAAAACGGGTTCAGCGGAGTTTTGTGTGGAGTAAGTTTGGGTGTTATGCGGCTTTCGCCTGGGCAACGACCGCAGTAAATGCCTGCGGGTCACGCACTGCCAGGTCTGCCAGCATCTTACGATTGATGGAGATCTGATTGGTCTTCATGCCGTGGATCAGGCGGCTGTAAGACAGACCATTGAGCCGTG
>JBGOYO010000208.1:0-5809 GCA_041479715.1 Anaerolineae bacterium | reverse complement strand
CTGCCACGCAGCGCACGGTAAATACCATCGACCGTCTGGTGATATCACCGGCACGCGAATTTATCTCACCAGACCCAGAGGGCCTGCACAAATTAAATATTGAAGAGACTAATGTATCGGAGTTCTATATTCCGTTGCTCCATCCCGAGCCTTCCAGCCTGTTGGATTACCTTCCTTCCAAGTCATTGGTCTTAGTCGATGACCAACAGGCGGTGATGGAGTATGTGCAGGAAGTGGAAGAACAGGCTGTTGGACTGCGGAAAGATTACATCAAGGACGACGAGCTCCCTGCAGACTTCCCCGTCCCTTACCTCAGCTGGGGGGAGATCGAAGATACTATAGCAGGGAAGCAGTCCATTGACCTGGGTCAGCCACCGGATCTGGAAAACCTGCCCACTGGCGTAACTAATATCGCCGATACATTTCTACCGGGGCCTCGTTTTGCCGGGCAGCTTAAACCATTAATGGAAAACCTGGATAAGTTATGCGCGCAACGCGAACCCGTTACCATTGTTTCCCGCCAGTCTGCCCGCCTGCAGGAACTGTGGAAGGATCACTCTCCGTTTGCTTCGTCGGATCAATCCCTGACGTTCTACGATGCAAGCCTATCGGAGGGGCTTACCTTCGCACCTCCAGGCGAGAAACCCGTCCATCTACTGACAGACGGTGAGATTTTTGGCTGGCGACGACCCGAGCTGCGCCAGCGCCCACGCCCGGTGGCTGATGCGCCCGAAGCAGCTTACGCTGACCTCGAGCCAGGTGACTGGGTGGTGCACGTGGACCACGGCATCGGAAACTTCAACGGATTGGTCCAACGCTCGGTGGATGGCATCGAGCGGGAATACCTGTCGGTGGAATATGCCGAAGGCGACCTGCTATTCGTCCCGGTTTACCAGGCTGACCGTCTTACGCGTTATATCGGTCCGGATGCCCATCCACCAACTCCCACCCGCCTGGGCAGCCCGGAATGGCGTACCACCAAATCGCGGGTCAAAGAAGCTGTCGAGGAAGTGGCTCAAGACTTGCTCGAGCTGTATGCCCGCCGCAACGTGGTCGAAGGGCATGCTTTCAGCGAAGACGCTCCCTGGCAGAAGGAATTGGAAGCCAGCTTCCCCTATATCGAGACTGATGACCAGCTGCGGGTAATCACACAAGTGAAGAAGGACATGGAAGCCCTTAAACCGATGGACCGCCTGATCTGCGGTGATGTTGGTTATGGAAAGACCGAAGTTGCACTGCGTGCAGCGTTCAAGGCGGTGATGGATGGCAAGCAGGTGGCGATCCTGGTGCCTACCACGGTGCTCGCTCAACAGCACTACCATACCTTCTACCAGCGTCTGTCACCCTTCCCGGTGGAAGTGGAGATGCTCTCCCGTTTCCGCACGCCTCAACAGCAGAAAGAAATCCTGGCGCGCCTGAGTCGCGGCAAAATCGATATCATTATCGGCACTCACCGCCTGCTGCAGGGAGACGTGGTTTTCAAGGACATGGGTCTGCTGATCATCGATGAGGAGCAGCGTTTCGGGGTTACCCATAAGGAAACGCTCAAGAAAATGCGCACCGAAGTGGATGTGCTCACGCTCACTGCCACTCCCATACCGCGTACTTTGTACATGACCCTCACTGGAGTGCGCGACATCTCGACCATCAACACACCGCCCGAGGAACGCCTGCCGATTATCACCCACGTGGGGCCATACTCACCCTCATTGGTGCGCCAGGCGATCCTGCGTGAGCTCGAGCGCGGCGGACAGGTGTTCTTCGTCCACAATAGGGTGCAGACCATTGGCGCAATGCGTAGTCACCTGGAAAAATTAGTTCCAGAGGCGCGAGTGGTGGTGGCACACGGTCAGATGCAGGAAGATCACCTTTCCCAGCGCATGGAGCAGTTCGCTGCCGGTGAGGTGGACATCCTGCTAAGCACCTCGATCATCGAGTCAGGCCTGGATATCCCCAACGCCAACACCCTGATAGTAGACCGCGCTGATACCTTTGGGCTAGCCCAGCTGTATCAGCTGCGCGGCCGGGTAGGGCGCGGAGCACAGCGCGCCTACGCGTACTTTTTCCGCCACAAACATCTGGCGCCGACCATCGAGGGCAGGCAGCGCCTGGAAACGATCGCAGAAAACACCCAGCTAGGTGCAGGTTATTCAATTGCCATGCGCGACCTTGAAATCCGCGGGGCGGGAGATATCCTGGGCACGCGCCAGCATGGATATATCGCCTCGGTCGGTTTCCACCTGTACACCAGGTTGCTGGCAGATTCTGTCCACCGGTTGCGCACAGGCAAGGCAGTACCGGTGCTGGCTGAGGCGCTGCAGATGGAACAGGCCGCGCCTGGTCTTCCCGTGTCGGTCGATCTTCCCTTCCCGGTCAGCTTGCCTTCCAACTACATCCCCGATCGACCTACCCGCACGCGCCTGTACCGGCGCTTGGCAGACCTGCGTACTCAAGATGAAATCAACGCCCTGTCGGAGGAATTTCTCGACCGATTTGGCCCTCTACCCGAGGAAGCCAGGAACCTGTTCTATCAGCTCAAGATTAAGCTGTTGGCTGAACAAGCTGGCCTCACGGGCGTCAGCGCCGAGGGAGGTCAGATCATCCTGCGTTACCCACCCCTTGCGGAAGGTGAGATTATCCGTACATTTCCGGAGTTCAAAGGGAACATACGTACCGGAAAAAACGCCATTTGGATCCCTTTTTCTGAAACTAACGGCTGGCAGGAGATTCTGATGGACGTCTTGGCGAATTTAATTACAAGTTGACCACCAATCGTAACTTTTTTTCATCGATTAAGTTAAAATATATATAATGTCCACTATTAAAACCTTTGATTGCCATAACCAATTTGCTTTACCCGACGGTAGCTGCTACCCGGGAGTGTTAGGAGGAATCGATGAATTATAAGGATTTCCAAAACCGAGTTGATTATGGCACTCAAATGTTCGATTCTGGGAACCTGCAAGCCGCGCTGGAGATATTTAACGCTCTGATCTCCAGCGACATCTCCGATCTCGACAAATCGGCAATGTGCCTGAATATTGCGGTTGTGTATGACAAATTGGGGAACATCCAACAGTGCCTGGAATGTTATACCAGGGCCGTCCAGCTGGAAAAGCCTCACTGCAGGTTTGAAGCCCAGGAATACCTGGCGACCTACCTGAAGCAGATCAACCGGCCCCATGAGAGCTTGAAAATCCTGGAGGTCCTACTGGCATCCACCCATCTGACCGAAGCGGATAAAGTACGCGTCAAGGAAAACATTGAAGGGTTGAAAGTTGAGATCAATAAGCCAACCTACCACCGCCCTGGTACCCAGGAAGAAGGCTCAGCCTAAACCACCGTGTTTGGTTCGCTATGCCAGGCACATGCCTGCGCATGGATGAGCTGAAATCACCCTCATGCCATCTGTTCTGGAATCACTCAACTCAGGCCTCCACCAGGCATTTTCAGACAATCCAAATGTATATCTATTGGGCGAGGATGTACTTGACCCATACGGTGGGGCATTTAAAGTCACACGTGGATTATCCACCCGTTACCCCGAGCGGGTGATTACCACGCCGATCTCCGAAGCGGGCTTCGTCGGGGTGGCAGCTGGCATGGCTCTACGCGGCATGCGACCCGTGGTGGAGATCATGTTCGGCGATTTCATCAGCCTGATCGCCGACCAGCTGATCAACCATATCGCCAAATTCCGCTGGATGTACAACGACCAGGTGAAAGTCCCAATTGTGATCCGTACCCCAATGGGTGGTCGGCGCGGATATGGACCCACCCACAGCCAAACGCTCGAAAAACTTTACCTCGGTGTGCCGGGACTAAGTGTAGTTGCTCCAGTGGCATTCAGCAGGCCAGATGGAACAGGCAGCCCGGGCGACTTGTTATGTGATCTAATCCTGGAGCGCGAAGCACCCGTGCTCTTCATCGAAAATAAACTCCAGTATCTATTGCCTGTAGATAACGAGTCTAAAATGGTTCAGGTCAGCAAGAAACTAGGCATGCCTTGTTACAGCTACACCATCACAGGTGCCCCTCCCGCTACCCTTACCATCGCCGCCTATGGATATATGGCTTATCTCGCCCGGCAGGCGGTTGAGCGCCTGGCTTATGAGAGTGAAATCTTCGCCGAGTTGGTGGTGCCCACCCAGCTGTCACCCTTCGAGGTTGACCCCATCATCCATTCTGTCAGCAATACCAGGGCTCTTCTGGCAGTCGAGGAAGGCACCTACACCTTGGGTTGGGGGGCGGAAGTAGTTGCCCGGACGGCTGAAGCCTGCGGAACTAAATCGATAAAATATAAACGCCTTGGAGGCCAAGAAACTCCCATCCCAGCATCCGGCCCACTCGAAGCGCTTGCTTTACCCGGCGTGGACGATATCATCCAGGCTGCCATCCTACTGAAGCAATGAATTAATAATCGAATAAGTAAAATTGAGGAGAGCATGGACAGAGGTTCAAGAAAACCGTCAGTTAGTGTTAAAATTCTACGTGGATTATCTCTCCAATAATGACAGAACCCACCCCAATCACCATTCCGTTGATCAACACGAACGAACCCGGGGCGCTCCTGGCAGCGCTGTTCGTCTCATCCGGGCAGCGTGTGAGTCGCGGGGATAAGATCTGCACCCTTGAGACTACCAAGTCCACGGTCGAGTTGAGTGCAGAGACGGATGGCTATATTGTTGGATTGAGATACACTAGCGGTGAGACCGTCCAGGCAGGGGAAATCCTGGCGTACCTGGCTGATTCAGCAGATTGGTCTCCGCCTGCCCGTCCGGCGAAAGCCGAGGGGCAAAAAACCTCCCATCCGGCAGACCTGCGCATCAGCCAACCTGCGCTCATCCTGGCGCAACAAAATTATGTGGACCTGTCGCGCTTTTCGAGCGAAGTATTTGTCACCGAGAGACTGGTCCAGGAAGTGATCGATCAATCCGCGCGGCCGGAGCTCGAGTTGCCAGCCGGTCAGTTCGACCCGAACGCAATCATCGTCTACGGGGGAGGTGGGCACGGCAAAGCATTGATCGACCTGATCAGGATGCTCTCAACTTACCCGATTGCGGGTATCGTTGATGATGGTATCGCAGCAGGCGCCAGCATCATGGGAGCACCAGTGCTAGGCGGGTCACACATCCTGGAGAAATTGATCGCGGCAGGTGTGCACCAGGCTGCCAATGCCGTTGGTGGGATTGGCAATATCACCAACCGGATCATTGTGTACGATAAACTAGCTACAGCCGGTTTCTCATGCCCGACTTTGGTCCATCCGACTGCTTTCGTAGAACCGAGTGCCACTCTGTCGGAGGGCGTACAGGTGATGCCGCATGCTTATGTGGGCAGCGATGCCCAAGTAGGATTCGGAGCCATTATCAACACAGGTGCCATCGTCTCGCATGATTGCAACGTGGGTGAATATGCCAACCTTTCACCCGGTGCGATCCTGGCTGGCGAGGTCACGATCGGGGATGCCACGCTGGTTGGAATGGGGGTGACGGTGAACCTGCGGGTCAAAATCGGCAGTCGTGCCCGGATTGGCAACGGGGCTACGGTGAAAGAGGACGTCTCAGATGGAGGTATCGTCCGGGCCGGGACGAGCTGGCCGGAATGAGCTGCAAAAGGTGATAGATTTCTAAGGGTAAAACCTTCCTACGAGCTTGTCTGGTCATAAGGTATAACTATCCTGGATTGAATTAGGCCATGAGGAGGAGATAATGAGAATCAGTTTGCCGGTCAAAATCATAATCGGTTTACTAACTGCATGGGTGGTGATTGCTCCATTCCTATACTTTTTTTTGTATTTGAGTTTCAT
>JBGOYO010000207.1:0-5823 GCA_041479715.1 Anaerolineae bacterium | reverse complement strand
GCGGCTGAAAAACTGATCATCCAAAGCAATTCGTACGCCGGTGGGATGGCTACTCGCTTCAGCTGCGTCCGCTATGGCAATGTGGTCGGGTCACGCGGCAGCGTGGTGCCCATTTTCCTGCAGCAGAGGTCGTCTGGCTCACTCACCATCACCGACGAACGCATGACCCGTTTCTGGCTAACCCTGGAGCAGGGCGTCCGCTTTGTCACCAACTGCATTGAAAAAATGCATGGTGGGGAGGTGTTTGTGCCCAAGATCCCCAGCATGAAGATCGCCGATCTGGCCAAAGCTATCGCGCCCGGTGCCAACCTGGAAGTGATGGGCATCCGTGCTGGAGAGAAATTGCACGAAGTGTTGATCTCCGAGGATGAATCGCGCTTTGCTGTGGAGATGGAGGACATGTACGTCGTCCAACCCAGCCCCAATGCCTGGTTTGGTCACGATTGGCAGGCTGAAGGGCAGGCTCTGCCCGCCGGTTTCCGCTTCGGCAGTGATAACAACCCGGAGTGGTTAAGCATCAATCAGATCCGTGAGATGGTGGCACCCTTCGAAGGTCGCCAGGGTAATGGCTATGTTGAAGAATAGGTGACATGCGCATCCTCATCACCGGAGCCAGTGGCTTGCTGGGTCTCAACCTGGCACTGGAAGCCGCCTCCCGGCATACGGTTTTTGGTTCGGTCAGCCAACATGCTGTAAAAACCGATGCCTTTACGGTGGTCCAGACCAACCTCCTGGCTCCTGGCGCAGTGGAACGCCTGCTCGAAAAAGCTCAACCCGACTTGGTCATCCACTGCGCTGCATTAGCAAATTTAGATGCCTGCGAGGCTGACCCCCTCCTGGCGCAGCAGCTAAATACCGACCTCCCCCGCACACTGGCAAACCATGTCGGCAGGAGCGGAGCGCGCCTAGTACACATCTCGACCGATTCGGTCTTCGATGGTCTGCGGGGTGACTACCGCGAGGAGGATATCCCTATCCCCGTTGGCACTTATTCCCGTACCAAGCTGGAAGGCGAGCGGGCTGTGGCTGAAGCTGACCCCACTGCCATCATCGCCCGGGTCAACCTGTTTGGTTGGTCGCTGAGCGGAGACCGCAGCCTGGCGGAGTTCTTCTTCAATAACCTCAGCCAGGGTAAACCGGTGATGGGTTTCACCGATGTGTGCTTTTGCCCCCTACTGGCCAATGACCTGGCAGATATATTCATCAGCATGCTGGAGAAGGGTCTGAGCGGTCTTTACCACGTGGTAAGCGGAGAGGCCTTGAGCAAGTATGATTTTGGCATCCGCCTTGCCCACCGCTTCGATTTTGACACGAGTCTGATCAACCCCAGCCTCATGAGACAATCGGGGTTGAAAGCCGCCCGCTCACCCAACCTGTCGCTACGATCAGAGAAGCTGGCTCGCGCCTTGGGAGCATCTCTCCCCAGGGTTTCCACAGGATTGGATAAGTTATACACCCTTTATCAACAGGGTTATCCACACATGCTGCGCAGTCTGGCGTCAGACTAGCCTGCATAAACGAATCGTCATATCCCGGAGATAACATGGAAATTGAGATCGGCTCGCATACGCTCGGCCCTGGTCACCCCACTTACTTCATCGCGGATATAGCCGCCAACCACGATGGTGACCTGGAGCGTGCCAAAATGCTCATCCGCCTCGCCAAAGAGGCCGGGGCAGACGCGGCTAAGTTCCAAAATTTCCGCGCTCCGCACATCGTTTCAGATTATGGCTTCACACACATGGATGGGCAGATATCCCATCAAGCTGCCTGGGAAAAATCCGTCTATCAAGTCTACACCGAAGCCTCGATCCCATTCGAGTGGACCCCTGTCCTCAAGCAGGCGTGTGATGAAGTAGGGATCGACTTTTTTTCCGCCCCTTATGATTTCGAAGCCATCGATATGCTCGACACCTATGTGGAGATGTACAAAGCCGGCTCGGGTGAGATCGATTGGATCGAAGCCCTCGAGCGCATGGCTTCAAAAGGCAAGCCTTTCTTCGTTGCCACTGGCGCCTCCGATATCGGCGAAGTCCAGCGCGCTGTACACGCCATTCTCAAGATCAACCCCCAGCTTGTGCTGATGCAGTGCAACACCAATTACACCGCCGATCCAAATAACTACGACCATCTGCATGTCAAGGTACTTAAAACTTATGCCACCATGTTCCCTGACGTCATCCTGGGTCTCTCCGATCACACCCATGCCCTCGCCCCCGTGCTTGGAGCGGTGACGTTGGGTGCCAGTGTCATCGAGCGTCATTTTACCGACAGCAACGACCGCCAGGGCCCCGATCACAAGTTCGCCATGAATCCCCAACAGTGGGCAGTTATGATCCAGGAAACCCGGCTATTGGAAAGAAGTCTGGGCAGCGCAGACAAATTCGTCGCCGTCAACGAGCTCGAGACTGCTATCATCCAGCGCCGCTGCTTGCGCGCCGCCCGCGACATCAAAGCTGGTGAGTTATTTAAGCGTGAGATGATCGACGTCCTCCGCCCTGCCACACCCGGCGCCATCAAGCCGGATGAGATTGGTGCGGTGATCGGGAAACGCGCATTAATCGACATGCCACTGGGTAAAGAACTGCGTTGGACCGAGTTGGGAGAATAACTTCATTGGCACCTACGATTGTTGAACGTGTGGAACAAGCCCGGGTTGGGAACAATCCCGCGCTGATCTGTCGTCTCCCTACCGGTTGGGTCGTTCTATGCGATATGCAATATTTACGCGGATATTGCATTCTGTTGGCTGATCCGATCGTTCCCAGTCTTAATGACCTTAATCGGGCCCAAAGAGCTGAATACCTTTGTGATATGGCATTGGTGGGAGACGCATTGATGGATGTCACCGGAGCCTATCGGATCAATTATGCCATTGCAGGGAACTCCGATCCATACTTACATGCCCATATTATCCCGCGCTATAGGGCTGAACCAGAATCATACCGTACTCGGCACCCTTGGTCGTACCCAGACTCCAAGATGCAAGCTACGATGTTTGATGTCGAGCGAGATCAGGATCTGATCCGCCAGATTAAGCAATCTATCGAAAAGCGCTTATAAATAAACTCGCTCATGCGGCTCCTTTATTTTTCCCGCGATTACACCACCCATGACCATCGTTTCCTCACCGCGCTCTCAAAGACGGAGCATCAGGTGTACTATCTGCGCCTGGAAGGTGGTGGTCAGGTGCTCGAAGACCGCCCACTCCCTGCCGGGATTGAACCGGTCGAATGGGCCGGTGGCAAGCAGCCAGCCAGGCTGAAGGACGGCATGAACCTGCTCGATAGTTTGCGCCAGGTGATCGGCCAGATCAAACCTGACTTGATCCACGCCGGACCCATCCAGCGCTGTGCTTTTCTTGCTGCCCTGGCCGGGTTTCATCCCCTGGTCAGCGTTTCTTGGGGTTATGACTTGCTGCACGACGCAAATATCAATCCATTTTGGGACCTGGCGACGCGCTACACACTCAACCGCAGTGACGCCTTCGTCGGCGATTGTGACACCATCCGCAAGTTGGCGGTCTCATACGGCATGACTGACGAGCGCATCGTCACTTTCCCCTGGGGCATCGACCTCGCTCACTTTAAGGCTGAAGCGGATAAACCTTCTAACCTTCAAACTTTCACCCTCCTGTCCACCCGCAGCTGGGAGGCGATCTACGGCATTGATGTGATTGCGCGTGCCTTCGTCATTGCCGCCCGTAAGCGACCCGAGCTACGCCTCACCCTGTTGGGGGGTGGTTCTCAATACGCCCCCATCCGCCAGGTTTTACTGGTCGGTGGCGTTTTCGATAAAGTCCGGTTTCCGGGGCAAGTCTCCTATGCAGACCTCCCTGCGTATTACCATAACACAGATATTTATATTGGCGCATCTCACAGTGATGGCACCTCGATATCCTTATTGGAAGCCTTCGCCACCGGCACACCGGTCATTGTCCCCGATATCCCCGGCAACCGTGAGTGGGTCACATCTGGTGAGAATGGCTGGCTGTTCCCCGATGAAGATGCTGAAGCACTCGCTTCCACCATCCTGGGCGCCAGTGACCAACGCCGGAACCTGGCAGATATGGGGCATAACGCGAGACAACTCGCTGAAGCGCGAGCTGATTGGAGTAAAAACTTCACCCAACTGGAAAAGGCTTATGCCATCGCCTTGGGAAAAGCAAATCCAGATCAACCTGCCGGTCTAGCACAGTGAATAAAATCGCCATTATTCAGGCTCGTATGTCCTCTTCCCGCTTGCCGGGTAAGGTCTTGATGGACATCGCCGGGCGTCCCATGCTTGAGCACATGCTCGGGCGGACAATGAGAGCCGGGACGGTCGATGCAATCGTGGTTGCCATTACCACTGATCCCTCCGATGACGTACTGGAGCAGTTCTGTCTCGCTAAGGGTGTTCCCTGCTACCGCGGCAGCTCCCCGGACGTGCTTGACAGGATGTATCACGCCGCCATACAGTTCCACGCTGACGTCGTCATCCGCCTTACGGCCGACTGCCCGCTAATCGATCCAGCTGTGATCGACCTCACTGTCGCAGCATTTCTTGATAAGCCTGTACCGCAAGCTTTACCTCCTTCTTCTCTGATACCTGATACCCCATCCCTAATTACCTATCCAAATGCTTTCGCCGCCAACCGCCTACCTCCCCCCTGGAAGCGCACCCTCCCTATCGGTCTGGATGTAGAAGTTTGTTCATTCGACGCATTAGAGCGCGCCTGGAAGGAAGCCGAACAGGTTTATCAGCGTGAGCACGTGATGCCATATCTCTATGAAGGGGTTGCCTTCACCCAACCTGATCCATCAACAGAATGGTACATTGAGCAGGGTGCAACTCCCCGCGGCTTCCGGATAGCGCTGCTCAACCACCATCCAGATTTGGGCTCCCTGCGCTGGACGGTGGATACCCCCGCTGACCTCGAATTCGTCCGGCAGGTCTTCACTCATTTTGAGCCATTCCAGGTTTTTGGCTGGCGGGACGTCCTTGCTCTGCTCCAACGCCAACCTAAGCTGGCTGCGATCAATGCCAGTGTCCAGCATAAGTCCGCTTTTGACGTCGACGAGCGCTCTCCACACTCATAACCTCCCCAAATGGCAGCTTCTGATCCATTAATCACCCTCTTCACCGCTCCCAAGCCTTTCACTCACCCGCATATCAGCCTGATCCAACGCAACGCCATTCTTTCCTGGCAGAACCTGGGCGATGAAGTGAACGTGGTCATGATCGGGGATGAGCCGGGATTGGCAGAATTCGCCTCCGAAACTGGCATTCAGCACCTGCCGGATGTGGCACGCAATCCTTCGGGCACGCCCCTGGTGAGCTCGATTTTCTCCGCTGCCCATCAGATCAGCACCTCACCACTGCTGGCATATGTTAATGCCGATATTTTGCTCACCCCCCAGTTCATCACCACAGCCAGTCAGGTATTCTGCCATTTTAAACAGTTCCTCCTCGTCGGCCAGCGCTACGACCTGGACCTACAGCATCCGCTCGATTTCAGCGCCGGCTGGGATACCCGCCTACTGGCAGACGTGCAAGCCCGCGGCCGACTGCATCCCCCCGCCGGTAGTGATTATTTCATCTTCCCCCGCGCCTGTTTCACTGACCTGCCAGGCTTCGCCATCGGCCGCGCTGGCTGGGATAATTGGATGATCTACCATGCCCGCCGGCAGCGCATGCCGGTCGTCGATGCTAGCGCATCCATCACCGTCATCCACCAGGACCATGACTATTCACACCTGCCCAATGGTCAGCCGCACTACCGCCTCCCCGAATCATCGGCGAACCTGCGTTTAGCCGGAGGCCAGCGCACGGTCTTCACTC
>JBGOYO010000206.1:0-5827 GCA_041479715.1 Anaerolineae bacterium | reverse complement strand
GTAAACCCTTACGGGCAGCTTCGATCTCCTGCTCAATCTCGCGGATTGTCTCGATCCACGGCAGGGAGAAGCCAGATTCCTTGAGCATGTGGAAAGCCAGCTCCCATTCGGGGTCGGCGTGGGGATTGTTATCATCCAGGTGCAGAGGTTTGCCATTGCCGGGCAGGTCGTCGAACTTGCCCTCCTCAATCGCTTTGCGTAATTGCTCTTCAACGTTAGGCATATAAACCGCCCTTAATAATGGCGCTTGAGCTCAGCTACGGGTAGCACCACCACGCCCTCGGAGGCATCCCCCAGGCTAGTGACCTGGTCGGGGTGCAAGGCAGCCTGCCAGGCGGTGTAGGCTGCCACAAGGGCATCCAGCTCACCTTCAGTATATAGGTTATCCAAACGCAGGCTGCCTTGGAGCAAACGCTGGGAGGTGATCTCCTTGACGAAATCCATTGGGTCGGGCACGCTGAGCTTGTATTTGTGGAGTAATAACTGGCGCTGGAGACGACCTTCAAGGGTGTGCTTAGGCAGCGGGACGTGCCCGAGCAGGGCACAGAAGCTGGCATGGGGGTAAACCTCCAGCCATTTTCGAGCAGACTCAGGTGAGGGGTAGGGGTGGTAACCCATCTGCTCGAGGCGCTTGTACAGGTGGAAACCCATCTGCATCCAGTTTGGGCAGGCTTTTTCATCGGGAGGGGTCTTGTAACAGCTGATCCCATGCTGGCGTAATAAATACTCAGCCAGGCGAAAGTTCATCCAGCGCCCCGGACGGGGAGGAGGGTTCAGGCTGTCGCGCACCTCTGTGCGTTCCATCAGGCGCTGGCTGGGCCGGCGAGGCGCACACACTGCTACCAAAGCCTCGCGCTGACCGACAGTGAAAGCCAGCACTTCCTCCATGGTGCCATGGCCGACAGCGGTCAGGCGCAAATTTGCATCCAGGGCGGCGTAGGAGAACGGTTTACGCCCGGCGGTGGGGTCGAGGCCGATGAAGGAGGAGCTGCTGGAGAACATGCGAGTATTATACGATAAGCGGATGCTTTTTCACCCCACATTGACAAAATTCTGTGATAGGGATTCGATCAATGTCTAACAGAATTTTGTGATTCATATACAAGAGGCATTGCAGGCTGCCGGTTGATTCTAATAAGATATATAAAACGCCAAGGCAATCGTTGCCTCGTTTTATCAAATTCTGCAATACTTTGTCATAGATGACCTATTTTTTCACCAGGCTGACTTCGATCTCTCCTGGATTAACCGTTCCAGCGGGATAATCTCTGATAATCAGCTGACACATGGCAGGATTTAACACCAGGGGGATGGTCGTCGATTGGGTAATTCTGTAATTGAAGTTTTGCGCCGCCTGGCAGGTGATATATACATCGAACGATCCGTTGATCAGATTTGCCGACAATTGATATTCCCCTGCATCATTAATTTGGAACATAAAGTCAGTGCCGTCATGTTTATTTCTGACTGTGAATGGCGTGGTTCCCATGGTCCAAAACTCATATTTATCATTGGCATATTTCGAGTAAATATAATGATTTCCAATAGTTAAGTCCTGCTTCCATAGAGTCCACGAGTCACCGCCGGGGTTACAGGTAATTTTGTAATTCTCCTTATCGATCCAGAACTCACCATCTGTCGGATCGTTCTGATCGCAGATCAGATGCACGTTCGCCGTTCCAAACAGACCTTTTGAGTAATAGGTGCTGTTCTTCCATAGGGTGATTAACCCGGAGCCAGAAAATATCTGAGTAGGAGCGATTGGCGCAATCCCTTCAGTTGTTGGGAGGGGGCTGGGAGAAGGCAATGGGGGTGAAGTAGGGACAACGACTGCAGTGCTTACACTTGCGGGTTGCTGAGCTGCCTGGGTGGGTGGGATGGCTTGCTGGGCCAACTGTGTTTCCATTGAATTAAGCTGGCTACTCAAGGCTTCATTGGTGGCTTGCAGATCAGGCGTATTCGAACTCTGACAGCTGGCAATGGATAGAGATAAAAGAATGAACAGGGGTAGATAAAGGTACTTTTTCATTTTTTTCCTCCGTATTTTAGATATTATTATGGGTATTTTTTGTAAAGAGAATGACTACCAAGGCGTGGCGATGAATACCCATTGAGATAAATAATAGCTATTCACTTGAATTTGCAATATATATTGCATCTATCATTTAGATGCGCACATATAATTTACACCCTTTTAGCGATGAATGCAATGGGGAAATAAAAATATTAATAAAACAAATTCAGCGAGGAATTCTTTACTCAGAAAGTAGATCGAGAGGTATTAAGTTTATTTTCTGGGGAATATCTGTTAAATGCTTTAGAGAACTTCGTCACGGGGCTCGTTGGTGATCACCAGCTACTTTTGGTCACAAATGCCACTTGACTCGACCATCGATAACTTGTATAGTCATATTAGAACTCGTGATTCGTCTCTTTATAAAAAAATGGGGTGAATTGTGGGGCAGATTCCCTGTATAGGGATCACTGGTGTATGCAAAAAATTCCCTAGCATTGCGAGAGAAGCAGGAGGAAATGTTCTAACTCGTCCTGTTCCCGATTCATGCTACACTCGTTTTCTGGCACACTGGGAAACATATCCAATTACTGGTTGAGCCGGATCCAATAAAAGCTAATATTTACCTAGTTCAGGAGGGGACCCATGAAAAGCGCAGTTTATTTTGTCCTGGCAGTCTTGATCATACTTACCAGCGCAATGCCCACGATTGCTGCTCCGAATAATGCAGCCAGCACATTTTCTTGTACAGACGTTACTGAGATACCCCAGGCCGAGTGCGAGGCCCTGGTGGCGCTGTACAACAGCACCGACGGTCCAGGATGGACGAACAGCACCAACTGGCTGGTGACCAACACACCCGGCAACTGGCATGGGGTGACGGTTGAGTCTGGGCATGTAACGATATTAAATCTTGGATATAACCAATTGAGCGGCAGTATATCTTCCGAATTGGGTAACCTGATCAATCTAACAGAATTGAATCTTTCCGACAACCAATTGGTTGGCAACATCCCCCCTGTGCTGGGCAACCTTAACAATTTGACGTTATTAAATTTGGAATACAACCAATTAAGCGGCAGCATCCCACCAGAGCTAGGTAATCTTACAAAACTGAACCGATTGTATCTTAGTAAAAACAGTTTTATCGGCGGTATCCCGTCAGAGCTAGGTAATCAGACCAGCCTTCAAAAACTGGAACTCTACTCGAACCAGCTGAATGGCAGCATCCCGCCTGAATTGGGCAATCTTACTAATTTAACCTATTTGCTGCTATCAGATAACGAGCTGAGTGGCAGCATCCCAATTGAGGTCGGCAACCTCCTTGCATTAAACATATTGGATTTTTCCAATAACAAGTTGACTGGCAGCATTCCAACCGAGCTTAGCGAACTGACCAGCCTGGTAGATTTGGGACTGGATGGTAATCAGCTAAGCGGCAACATCCCCAGTGAACTTGGTGGGCTTGTTAATCTGATATCCATGAACCTTAGTAGTAATCAATTAAACGGCAGCATCCCAGGTGCACTTGGTGATTTGGTTAGCCTCAATATTCTACGGTTAAATGATAACAATTTGGTAGGTGACGTGCCTGATACGTTCATCAACCTGATAAATTTATTTGACCCGGGCATGGTTTGGGATGGCGGTGACGGGTTAGACCTGGATTACAACCTGCTCTATATTCCTCCTGGCTACCCAAATCCAACCGTCCCGTTACAGGTCTTCCTAAACCAGAAAGATCCCGACTGGCAGCTCTATCAAGGCTTTACCCAGGTAATTGGCGCCGGGGGTGGCGAGCTCACATCATTGGATAGAAGGACGGATTTCCTCATACCCGCGGGTGCACTGATTACCGATACCACCTTCACATTCATCCCACTGCCAGCACCCACTCACGATTCTGGTACATTGGCGTTTGCACATATCAGCTTCCTGCTGACCGCAGTAGATGCCGGCGGTAATCCGATTATTACCTTCGATCAACCGATCACGGCGACGATCACCTACACAGATTCTGATATTGTCGCCCCTGAAAATACGCTGGGATTATATTACTGGGATACAGCTGCCAGTATCTGGACGGATGCAGTGACAACCTGCCCAGAAGGGGTGTACACGCGAAACCCAGCTGCAAATGATTTTTCTCTCCCACTTTGTCACCTGACTGAATTTGGCGTTTTCGGAACCCCTTTACGAATCTTCATGCCGCTCGTCCACCGCTGAAGATCGAATTGATGCCTAAGGAGCTGTCTAAAAGAGATAATAGGCAGCTCCTTGATTATTTAAGCATCTGGTGATTATAGAAAAAAGACCCCCTCCGGTCTCTGCCACATCGCACACAAAGAACGTTCTTTATCGCTAATGAAGAGCACTCGCGCTACTTGCAGTATTTAAGTGAATAAGCGGACCATCCTCTCCCCTCTCTCCCCTACACGTGTCATCTCCATTTAATTTCTGTGAAACATATAGTTTCGATGTTTCATCGAATTCCATGACGGTGTGGGTGTGGGGGAAATGCCTTTTGACGAGACGACACCACGATGCTATACTACATCCACTTTTATTGTTAGGAGGAAAAACCAATGAATGAAAGTTTCAAACTTACCTATGCCACCATGTTCAACCCCCCCGAGGAGCTGCACACGCATTTCGATGAAGCTCTTGCCAGGGTGAAGGCAGACTTGGGGAAAGAATATGGAATGTTGATCGGTGGGAAAGAGCGCTTCGCGGCAGAGAAGATCGAAGACCGCTCACCCGCCAATACGGATATTGTGCTGGGTATCTTCCAGAAAGGCGGAGCACAGGACGCCGTCGATGTCCTGGCGGCGGCACGTAAAGCCTTCCCGGCGTGGTCGCGCCTGAAGTGGCAGGACCGCGTTGCGTTGATGCGTAAAGCGGCGAACCTGATCAGCGAGCGCATTTTCACCATCTCGGCGGCACTCTCGATGGAGGTGGGCAAGAACCGCATGGAATCTCTCGGGGACGTGCAGGAAACGGCGGACCTGATCAGCTATTACTGCGACGAGATGGAGCGTAATAACGGCTACATCGTCGAGATGGGGCGTGACCCCCTGGTGGGGTACAGCGCACAGAATATCTCCGTCATGCGACCTTACGGCACCTGGTTGGTGATCAGCCCGTTTAACTTCCCGGCTTCATTGACCGGTGGACCTGCCGGGGCAGCCCTTGTGACAGGCAACACGGTGGTAATGAAGCCTGCCACCGATACACCCTGGGTGGTGCGTCTGCTGGCGGAGTGTTTCCGAGACGCGGGTCTACCAAACGGGGTGTTCAATTACGTCACTGGACCGGGCAGCACGCTGGGACAGGCGTTGATCACCTGTGCCGACGTGGATGGAGCCACCTTCACAGGCTCGTTTGGGGTGGGGATGGGCATCTACCGTGACTTCTCCAACTGCAGCTACATCCGCCCAATTATCCTGGAGCTGGGCGGTAAAAACCCCGTGATCGTCTCACGGCATGCCGACCTGGAGAAGGCTGCCATGGGCATCCTACGCTCGGCATATGGGTTGCAGGGTCAGAAATGCTCGGCGGCTTCACGTGTGTATGTGGAAGCCCCGGTATATGATGAATTGACTTCGCGGCTGGTAGAGATGGTCAACAAGCTGGTGATCGGCGACCCGACCAAACGGGAAGTGTACCTGGGACCGGTGGTCAACAGGAATTCGTACCAGGATTTCATGAACTTCACTGAAGAACTTTCCCAGGCGGGCAGCTTCCTGACCGGGGGAAAGGTGCTTACGGAAGGCGAATACGGCAAGGGCTATTTCTGCCAGCCTACGCTCGTAG
>JBGOYO010000205.1:0-5877 GCA_041479715.1 Anaerolineae bacterium | reverse complement strand
GCTGTGGAGCAAATGAAGTCATGGGGAGTGTACGGGAATCGTCTTGGGATAATCCTTGTCAACCGTGTACCTCTGGTTACTCCAATTAAAATAGATCAGATCAGAGTATCGTTGGGGCATGAGGTCATCGGGGTTATCCCCACAGCAGCTGAATCTTTAATCGCCTCCCAGCGCGCGGGCTTACCTATGATTCTCTTCCAACCGAATAGTGATGCCTCGAAAGCTTATACCGAGATAACAAAACGGATCTCCTCATCCACAGGTTGGGTCAGATAAATTAGATCTATATCCACAATCTATAGGCTGAATGCCACCACGTCTGCCTGTCCCAGGAGCCAGCACACGCGCCAAGTGCTGATAGCCCAGCCAGCTAACAGCGTGATGATGATCCGCTGGTAATCGGCAATCAACTATTTGGTCTGGAAACAGGGCCTGATAGCAATGGCGCCCGCCTCCGCGAGGGGAACCAACGCCGCCGCTCAGCAGCCCGTATCCAGGCTGAATTACTGGAAGTCGGTCTGGGTATTACTCGATAAATTGGATCCCCGGCGGAGCCACGTCACCGCCACCTGCCGTGTTCTACGACGTTGCCTTCAAGCGGCTGCCGCTTGAAGGCGGGATTCGAACCCACAACCGGCTGATCCGAAGGAAAGGGAGCCCTCCTAAAGTGGGGCTGGGATGCTGGTTCCCTGGCAATCTTAGGACCCGCTGTCCGACTGGAGCCGGTATTAGGCGGCGTTATGGTTTTCTCCAATTTTCTTTATTCTCTGCGCTCAAGTTCGTCGGGTGTTGGTCTCTGGAAGAACGCAATCCACGGTTTCATCGCCTCTTCGGGAATATGGAAACTCTCCTGCGAATCCTGCGAATTCCTTACCGCAAGCCGTCGCATCAACTCCTCCTCCGGCACATCGAGAAAATGCACTTCACTACTCGCCCCAAGCTGCTTGGCTCGCAACCGGAAATCTTCGCGTTCCTCTCGTGCCCAGAAGCCGAAATCGAGAATTACATTTGTTCCCAATACAAGCGCTCTACTTGCTATCTTCCAAAGCAGGGTCTCGATCAGATTATGCCTGGCATCATGTTCTGGCTCTTCTGCATCTTGACCAAATAGACACACATGCCATTCATCAGGTGTCAGTCGAAGCGCCGAATGCTCGCTCTCAAGTTTTTGTGCAAGAGTTGTTTTTCCTGAACAAGGCAGTCCAACTATCAAATGAAGAGTCGCCACACTTATTACTCCTGAAATTCGCATACAAGCCGCCTAACTAGTTCATAACACGCCACCTTGCGGTATATTTAGCTATATACAGGCCTAATAAATATTATACATCGATGATCGTGGCTGGGATGCTGGGTCACTCACTGGCGATCTTAATGACAACTTATGCCCACTTAGCTCGCTATGGATGCAATATTCCAGGGACCCAGGATGAGGCAGCTCGTGTGATGGATGATATTCTCACTCCGATCCCGATCGATCTGAAATCGCTCAAACCTTTAAACTGATCAATTCTAGCAATTCATCACCCAACCGGTCTCAAAGGTTTTCAGGAGATTGGTCATTTTTTCACCAGGGATGAATCCTTGAGAATCCTGGAGGCGCACGAGGGGCGCAGGAAACCGGCCGCCAGGGTCAAAATTTGGAGGCCGGTCCGATTTCAACTCGATAAGTTTGCTCTTCAAACCTGATGGATGGAATATAGTTTTCGGGAGGGTACATTTGCATCTCCTGGTAAAATAAAAAACTCTAATCTGCTCCCACAATGGGAGCATGTTATAATATAATTATGCGCATCATTGATAAGAAAAGACTTAGTGAATTCTGGGAGCTCTATCCTGATGCCAAAGGTGCCTTAGAAGCTTGGCATGATCATGCAAAGAGAGCACGATGGTTGACCCCAGCAGATGTGCAGAGAGATTATGGCGATGATGTGATTTTACCGGATAAACGAGCTGTATTTAATATCAAAGGTAACAAATATCGACTGGTTGTTCGTTTCAATTATGCAGCACAAAGTATATATATTCGATTTATTAACACACATGCTGAGTACGATCGAATTAATGTTATGAGAATATAGATGAGAGAGGAATATGGATATGGATATTAAGCCGATCCGAACAGAAAATGAATATGAGGAAGCCCTGGTGCAGATTGATGCGATCTTTGATGCCCAGCCTGGTACACCTGAAGCCGATTTATTGGAAGTGCTCACTATTTTGGTAGAAGCTTATGAAGAGGAGCACTATCCTATAGCGCCACCTGATCCGATCGAAGCCATTGAATTTCACATGGAAAGACTTGGTTTAACCCGTCGTGACATCGAACCTTATATTGGCAGCCGCGCTCGGGTATCTGAAATTTTGAATCGCCGACGACCATTGACCCTACCTATGATCCGCAGGCTTCAAGACGGGTTAGGTATTTCAGCCGAAATTTTGCTGCAACGGTATCCCCTGGTAGATGAAGGTTTACATACTTTCATGCAAGATTATGCAGATGAAGGGGATATATTCCAGATCATCAAAAATCTTGGAGCCACTGCCCAACTTGTAGGCAGCTCGCTTGATTTGTTAAAGATGACAATTCAAGCACTTACAAATACAGATGCTGGAGAAGCAACTTCAACTGTTCGTTCTTCAGCCACCCAACCAGGTTATTATCCAATTTCCATTGCTTCTGTTCCAAATAGGCAAGAAAGGATTTTACAATGATATGTCACGTGTGGACTGTCGCTTGCATACATGCCGTGGTTGACCAGGAAAGCAATCTTTTAAGTTTGTTAGACGTGATTGAACAGATCAGTATACCAGGAACGCCAGCCCCGAATAAAGCTATTGGCCTTACTTTGGATTTAACTTCGTTGTGGGTACGTGAAGATCCGGATGCACCCGAACAGGGACACGCCAGGGTTAGATTTGTTTCCCCATCAGGTAATGAATTGAAGTCCATCCAAACTAATGTTGATTTATCGGAGCATGAGCGACTGCGATCACGTGGTCGTTTTGTTGGTCTACCTGCACCGGAAGCTGGACGGTATACGTTTCGTGTAGATTTAGCGAACGAAGGCACTGAAGAGTGGAACGAAGTAGCATCCATACCGATCAGAATAGTATTTATAGAACAAGCAGATCCAAGCGCAATTGGCGGATAGATGTCCCAGGGTCTCAGGATAAGGCAGCTCGTGTTATGGATGATATTCTAACTCCGATCCCGATCGATCTGAAATCGGTCAAACCTTTAAACTGATCAATTCTAGCAATTCATCACCCAACCGGTCCCCAGGGTTTCCTAGAGACCGGTTATTTTTATCACCAAGGTCCATCCAGGTAGCTCAGCAATGGTGCTTTAAGTTCTGGCCTTTAGTGCTCTCACCCCCATATATGGTGGATAAACAAATAATATCCCCCTTATATTGGCGCCCCCGGCGGGATTCGAACCCACAACCGTTAGATCCGAAGGAAAGGGAGCCCTCCGAACATCGTGGCTGGGATGCTGGTCATTCCCTGGTTATTTTACTCACTTAGCTCGCTTTGCTCGCTATGTTTGCAATATTCAAGGGACCCAGGATGAAGCAGCTCGTGTGATGGATGAAATTCTTACTCCGATCCCGATAGATTTCAAATATCTTAATCCAAAAAGCTGATTAATTAACCAATTCCAGCTGGTAGATATTCCTCTTCTATGATTGATAACTCTCGGATAACAGCATCTTTGCTCTACTGTGGCCCGACCTGCGTCCAGGTTTTGGCATTTGGGTTGAAAATCCATACTTCGTTGGTGAAGCTACTCCTATCTGGCCCACCTCCGATTAAAACGATCCGATCCGATTTGGCGCTGTAGGTCATCGTATGCCAGGCGCGTGCGCTGGGGCCCGAGGTGAGTTTTATCTGTTCCCAGGTCTGGCTCGCATAATCATAGGACCATAGGTCATCGAAAGGAGTTTCTACGTCATCCGCAGTTGCACCGCCGAACAGGAAAGTCCGGTCCAGCACTGGGTCATATGCCATGCTCCCATAATCGCGCGTGATTGGCGATACAGCCGGTTTCTGTGTTGTCCAGGTGTTCGCTTTATAGTCATATGCCCACACATTGTCATCGCCCCAAACGACACCCATTCCACCAGCTGCGCCAAACATCAGCACCCGATCCGATTTAGCATCATAGGTCATCTGAATATAATTGGATCCTGGGGGGCTTGTTTTTGGCTGCATATTTGTCCACGTATTTTTATTGAAATCGTAAGACCACGTATCGGTGGGGAAGATGAGATTTTTGGGAATAAAATTCGTAGGTAAAGGAACTTTAAGGCCACCAAATAAAATCATCCGATCAGCCTTCGTATCGTATACCATGCGCGCCCCCAGTAATCCAGATGGCGTCCCAGTGGATTGCAGGTCAGTCCATGTATCAGTGTTGTAATCATACGCCCACGTTCTGTTTAATATGTGCAAATTACCTTGCTGATCGACACGATTCCCTGCGTAAAAGATCGTACGATCCGAGGCACTGTCATAAGCCATTGGGCCTTCTCCCTCACAAGGGCACTCTGCTGGCGACATTTTGACCCACGTATTGGAGGTAATGTCATAGATCCATATATCATGCGACCCATTATAATCATCCTCTCCCCCGAAGACGATAACTCGATCAGCTTTGATATCGTACACGGCGTCGTGATAACCGCGCTTGGATAGTTGGACCACCCCCGACGTCGCGGTTGGAATGGGGGTTTGCGTTGAGGTGGAGGTATTGGTAGCCATAGGTTTAGGTGTCGCGGTTGGAATGGAGGTCTCTGTTGGGGCGGAAGTGTTGGTAGCAGTTGGTTCAGGTGTTGTAGAGGGCATGGGTGTCACAGTGGGCGCAGGGGTTGGTGTGGCACATGCTGCCAAAATCACTATCGATAATAAGATACACAACATCAGTCGAAATAGTTTTCGAATCACGATACCTCCTTTTTACTTGGGAATTCCCCAAATCAAAAATCTAAAAATACTATAGCACTTTTTAGGGTCGAATTCAATAGGACTGGTAAAGTAATATTTATCATGCGAGTAATTATTTGTACCAAAAATCGGTCTCAAGGGTTTTGTGGGTACCTGTTTTTTCCCCACGGTCCATTTCAAGAGTTAATTAATGGCGCTAAAATGGCGCTAAACTATTTGTTAACATTTCCAACTATGGCTATATGTGGGGGTACGATGAGATATTTCCCCCATATATAGGCGCCCCCGGCGGGATTCGAACCCACAACCGTCTGATCCGAAGTCAGATGCTCTATCCATTGCGCTACGGGGGCGTGATTAAATTATACACTGAGATACGCTCCGCGGGGTCGTCCATATACGGCCAGCATCGTGGTAGCATGTTAAAATTACCTGCGGAGGGCCGCATATGCAAAACAAACTGACCCAGGCTGGCAAATTGCTGAATCTGGATGGGAGCTTATCGCAGGTAGGCTGGAGCCCGCAACCGCTGCTGGATTGCAACCTGGAAAATGCACACATTTATTCGCTCAGGATGTTCCAGCGTCTGCGGATCAAGCGCTGGGATTATTATGCTGTTTTTACGCCCCGAAAATTTTTCTCAGCCACCATTGCAGATTTGGGCTATGCAGGAAATATCTTTGTTTACGTTTTAGATTATGCATCGGGCGAGCTGCACGAAGAGGGGCTGGTGGTACCCCTTAGCAAAGGGATCACGCTGGCGCGGAACAGCGATCAGGGAGAGTGCAGTTTCAACGGTAAGGAGGTCAAGCTGCATTTCCAGACAGTTCCTCAAGGCAGGAAAATCTCGGTATCCTGGCCTGGCTTCCATGAGGGGCGGGGGATTTCTGCTGATATTGTGTTCCACCAGCCGCCAGAGCACGAATCGAT
>JBGOYO010000204.1:0-5939 GCA_041479715.1 Anaerolineae bacterium | reverse complement strand
TTTCCTGCGCAGGCAGGGTTTATTCAAGGGGAATGAAGCCCGCGATACCTATGAGATTGCTTCAGTCCTTCTTCCCACTGCCGGTCGTTATGGTCTTGGCGCCCTCGGGCAGGCGCTCAAAATCCCTCTCACTGCCAACCATCGAGCTCTTGCAGATGCCCGTGTCACCTGTGCTGTCTATCGCTTACTATACGAAACCGCCACTGAATTACCTCTGCAGCTGCTCGCGGAAATTGTCCACCTTGGGGAAGGCATCGATTGGGCAGGCTACGGATTCTTCTACGATGCTCTCCGCTCCAGGTCGAAAGAGACAATTTCCGCCAGGCAGGTCCGGCAGGGTTATTCGGGCCCGATATTTGACGGCTATAATGCCCGTGATTTCACTCCTCTCTCACCCAATCCAGAGCCCTCGCCCCTCGATCCAGATGAAGTCGCCTCTGCCCTTGAGCAAGGTGGTATCTTCTCCCATCACTTTCCCAATTATGAGTATCGTCCGCAGCAGATCGAAATGTTGCGCGCCGTTACTCGCGCTCTCTCCGAGAATCGGCATCTGCTTGTCGAGGCCGGCACCGGCATCGGGAAAAGCATGGCTTACTTGCTACCCGCTGCCTTATGGTCCCTAAAAAATGGTCAGCGCGTGGTCATCTCCACCAATACCATCAACCTTCAAGATCAGCTGATCAACCATGACATTCCCGACCTCCGTAAAACCATGGGGCTCAATCTATCTGCTGCTGTAATGAAAGGGCGCTCCAACTATATTTGCCCACGCCGCCTTGAAAACATCCGCCGGCGTGGCCCCGATAACGCCGATGAAATGCGTGTGCTTGCCAAGGTGCTTGTTTGGCTGCAGACCACCACTTCCGGCGATCGCAATGAGCTTAATCTTAACGGCCCCGCTGAGCGCGATATCTGGCTCCGTCTTTCAGCTGAAGATGAAGGCTGCACGACTGAGAATTGCCTCAAGCGCGGCGGCATTTGCCCATTCTACCGTGCCCGTCAAGCTGCCCTCTCGGCTCATATCCTGGTGGTCAACCATGCCCTGCTCCTTGCTGATGTTGCCACCGGGAACCGTGTCTTGCCTGAGTACAATTATCTCGTCGTCGACGAAGCCCACCACCTGGAAGAAGCCACCACGAATGCCTTAAGCTTCAAAATAACCCAATTCATGCTTGACCGTGCCATCCGCGACCTCGGAGGCCCCACCTCCGGTGCGCTTGGTAAATTGACTGGTATTCTCCAGGGGAATCTTCCTCCTTCTGATTTCGCCGCCATCGACCGGTTCATCCAGCAAGCCACCGACCTGGCATTCCATTTTCAGACTACCTCCCAAGGTTTCTTCCATTCCATCGACGAATTCCTGCTCGAACAGCGCGAAGGCAATGACATCGGCATGTATGCTCATCAAGAGCGCATCCTTCCCGCCACCCGCACCCAACCTGCCTGGGCGGACGTTGAAGCAGCCTGGGAGGAATGTGAGACTTCTCTCCGTCCCTTGGTTGAAAACCTGTCTAAAATGCTCCAAGCCCTGGGTGAAATCAATGATAGTTTGCCAGAGGAAGATGATGATGTAGTCTCCAACATCCGCAGCCTGTATCTGCGCTTGATCGAGATCCAAACCAATCTTGATGGCTTGGTCTTTGAACCCCGCGCTGATTCAATTTATTGGTTCGAGATCCAGCCCAACGCCAGGCAGATGTCACTCAATGCTGCCCCGCTGAACATCGGCCCCCTCATGCAGAAATATTTATGGAACGAAAAATCATCCGTCATCCTTACCTCTGCTACATTAACCGCCGGAGGCGAATTTAATTACCTCAAAGGCAGGCTGAATGCGAATGAAGCATATGAGCTCTCGGTCGGCTCGCCTTTTGACTTTGAGACTTCGGTTTTGTTATACATCGCCAACGATATTCCCGAGCCGTCCGACCGTTCCGGTCACCAACGCGCAATCGAGCAGGGTATCCTCAACCTGTGTACTGCTACGGGTGGCAAAACCCTTGTGCTCTTCACGTCTTACGACCAGCTAAAACGCACATACAGCAGCGTCAAGGATCACCTCTCCAAGAAGGGCATCGAGGTATACCTTCAAGGCGAGGGTGCCTCTCCCAGCACCCTTCTCGAGAATTTCAAGAGCGTCGACCATGCTGTGCTCTTTGGGACGCGAGCATTCTGGGAAGGTGTGGATGTACCCGGTGAAGCCTTATCCGTGCTGGTCATCGTCAAGCTGCCCTTCGATGTTCCTTCAGACCCGATTGTCGCCGCCCGCTCGGAGACGTTCGATGACCCATTCTCCGAGTATTCGCTTCCCGAGGCTATCTTGCGATTCCGTCAGGGGTTCGGGCGTTTGATTCGCACCCAATCTGACCGGGGCGTGGTGGCAATTTTCGACCGCCGCATCATGTCCAAGCGCTATGGCCGTCTCTTCACTGACTCCTTGCCCACCTGCACCACCCGCGTCGGTCCAATCGCTGACCTGCCGCACCTGGCAGTCAAGTGGCTAAATATGTGATGGTCTAGATTTTTGAGGGATTAATTACCCTAGCTCGTTAGCGTTTCTTCAGCCCCATTCATCACCCTGCGGAAAAATAACAGTAGGGTGCTCCCATAATGCCTTTGGTCAAACTCAACCAGGTTTTTATATCGATCACCTTCGCTGGTTGGCTTGTATTCTACCGGGTGGATTTGCACGATCACCCAGGCATCTTCCGAAAGCCATTCAGTGTTCCCGTCTAAAGATTGCAACGCCTTTACCCACATTTCTTTATACTGTGGTGGGGCGATATATACGTAATCGAAAGCCTGCATTGCCGGTCGTTCCAGCAGTGCAAACGCATCTGCTTGTGTAACGACGGCGCCTTTCAATAATCCTGTGGATGTAAGGTTTTCGCGGATAATGGTCAGCGGCAGGCGGTTGATTTCCACAAAATGGACGTATCCTGCTCCACGGCTCAGAGCCTCGATGCCCACGCTTCCGGTTCCGGCGAACAGGTCTAAAAAAGATGCCCCGATGATGTCGTTTCCGATGATGTTAAATAACGCTTCCCTCACCTTATCCGTGATTGGTCTGGTCGTCGTACCAGGCACCGATCGGATTCGCCTCCCACGTGCCTTACCCCCTATTATTCGCAGGTCACTCACGCCTTGCAGCCCGAATTGCCGCCATAATGTTCGCCCTCGGAGTTGTGGTTTGTAGCACACACCCTGTCCCCAGGACAAATCGCCCGTTCCCCGTCGAGTCTATGGCTTCCTGTGCTTCTGCTCGCACCTGTTCCGGTGTTCCCAATTCCATCGTCCGCGAGCGTTGCAATCCGCCACACACCACCCCCGCAAATAATTCTTTGCCCTCCTGCAGGGTTGGGTACGTTTCACGGTCGTGCCAATTAATGATTTGGACTGGATAGTTTGTGAATAAATTGAACATGACGTTATTTCCATGCAGGTGGAGCATATTAAGCCATTTAACACTCGTTATTTTGAGGATACCGTGGTCAAGCTTCCTTCCGAACAGCGCGTATTCATCTTCTGAGAGCAGCTGGTAATTCGCATGCTGCACAGCATAAAAATAACCAGCAACCCCGGTTTTATTCGCAGCCTCTATAAACCTGCAAGTGGACTCTGCGATGGTCTTCAAACCCTGCGCAACTGCATCGGGATATTGCCGTAAATGCACCAGCAGCGTCTCACCACCCACCAGGTTTTTCGCCTGTGCCAGTGGGCTAAAAATTGTCTGCAGTACGGGTACACTCTCTCCGAGTTCCTTGCATATGAGCTCAATGCACCTTAGCTGGTCTCCCAGATAACCTTTATGCGGATCCAGGATCGGTAGTTTCAGCCAATCTTCTGGCGAGTGGATCGCCTTTTTGACGTACTGCCGCGTGCCTTCTGGGTTGCCTTGCCACTCGTCTGCCACACCCCAATCCTTGATGCAGAAGGACGAAGCCGGCGTAACCTTGACCAGATCAAAATCGCACGCCTTCTGGAACTCGAGCACTGCTTGTGCCAGCCCATCTGGGGTCTGGTCGTCTACCGGAAAATGCCTCCATAATGCAACCGGTGTTAATAAGTCTTTATCCCCGTTCAGGCATTTCTCTATCCGCTCTCGGTGAGTTATGTTATTCGGTGCCAAATTTCCTTCTCCAGGTTCCAATCACCTTGTGTAAGTGAGTTTATGTGCCCCAGTGCTAACCGGCGCAGCATATCATTTTGGGTTTTATTACCCTTAGGTTGGTTCTTGAGCAATTCCAGTACCTGCGTAAACGCCGATACCGAGCTTTCGTTTCGTTGCATAGCTTTGTATACCATGCCCAGCACATAGAATGCATCGATATTATTGCTTTCCAGTCTGATTGCCTGCTCCAGGTCTGCAGCTGCTTCCTGATAATGCTTGCGCGCATAATGTGCTGTACCGCGATGTCTATATTCATCTGCTGCTTTGGGCTCATCAATCATTAATGGGTCATACGAGACTGACTTGACCTGATAAACTTCTTTCTTCGAAAAGAGCTTTTCCATGGCATATCAGTTGCATTTAAGCATGCTTCAACGTTTGTGCGACGGCTTGTGTGATCTCATTTTCTTCCTTTGACTCATCGCTCAGGTACGTTTCGATAAATCCTGACCTGCGCATTCGTAGCGCCAATGGTGCTATCAGCTGCAGATCTTCATATACCGCCAATTTCCGGTTATCCAGGGCAGCTAAGGCTTTGATCGCTTCGAATAAGGTGATTTCTGCCCTTAATGAATCAATATTCAAGCTGCGGATGAGCTCAAGCCCCTGGTCTGTCAACTTATCCGGTATTGTCACTTCAGGCAGGATATCTCTCGCTGCCTGAACCTCTACCTGTGCTGTACGAGTGTCGAAACCGTATTCTTGCATCACGCTGCGGGGATTTGAAAGGTAAGCCTGGACTCGTTTATATGCTTCAAATCTTTGCTCCTTATTTTCAAGCCCCCTGACGACAATGCGTAGTCCAAATCTGTCCATAATTTGTGGCCGCAGCCGCCCTTCTTCCGGGTTCATCGTCCCGATCAGAACGAACCTGGCTCGATAGGCTGCTGTGCTCGCTCCACGTTTCACCGTGTACGAGCCATACGCCGCGGCATCCAATATGGCGTCAATCACGTCATCAGCCAACAAATTTACTTCATCCACCAGCAGTAAATTGCGGTCTGCATGCGCCAATATTCCTCGATGCAGCCTCAGGTATTGGTGACCGGTCTCACTTTCATCCGCTGCGCCAACAACGTCCTCAATGCGTGCATTTAGCGGCAGCTCAACCAACCGAATTTTATCCATCGCTGCCAGGGGTTCTCCTCTGGCAAATTTTTGGGCGCAGTTCGGGCATACCGCATCGATTCCCCCGGTCTCGATATCTTCAGGCATACATCCGTAATAGCACAAGCTTCTGGGGATTTCGGGAAGCAGATCCACCAGACCCCTGACCGCTGTAGTTTTCCCAGTCCCTCGAGGACCGATCAGTAACACCCCTCCAATGGCCGGATTGATCAGTGCCAATAGGAGAGCATATTTCATCTCCACCTGACCCACCATGGCTAGAAATGGGAAGGGGATTACCTCAACGATCCCACTATCCTGCTGAGATTGCGATTCCGCTAGGTTCTTCCCGGAAACATGCTCAATCAGGCTCTTTAACGAACGGTATTTGCTATCGGGCTCAATAGATTGATCGCCCTCTGTGGCTTGGCTGGTTTTATCATCTACCATGAAATTGCTTTCTATAATTAATCCATATCTTCGCGTGATTCACCAAAGTCGACCGGTGGTAACATATCGGGGCGGTCTAATAAGACATCCATCTCTCCAAAAGTCAGCTCTGGCATCATCGGTGCCAATGGCGACATCGGCGGAGGTTTAATATTTAATGTGAATGGAGGAATAATGTCAATTCGGCTCCTGGTATAGCCATCGGAAAGCT
>JBGOYO010000203.1:0-5952 GCA_041479715.1 Anaerolineae bacterium | reverse complement strand
CGGACGCAGATACCGTTCGCAGGCAGCTGGTCACCATTCGTATGGTTAGAGCCGTACATCAGAATCGTACATTGGCAGAACACCGGGGCTGCGTTCGGTATGCTTCAAGGGTTTGGATTGGTATTCGCCATCCTGGCTGTGATTGTGTCAATCGCGATCGTGTATTATTTTCCACGAGTGCCGAGCAATGAGTGGGCAATTCGGCTGGCGATGGCGATGCAGCTCGGAGGGGCACTTGGGAACCTGATTGACCGGATCACAGTGGGCACAGTGACCGATTTCGTCTCTGTAGGAACATTCGCTGTGTTTAATGTTGCAGATTCATGTATATCGGTTGGGACGGTAATCCTGATCCTGGCGGTATGGGATAGTGAGCGTAGGCAAAAAAAGTTAGCCCTAGCTAACCCGAAACAAGACCCAGCATCAATTGATCCACCTGAACCTCCGAAGCAGGTGGAACAGACACCTGATTCGGAGAACCATCCGTTTGAGTGAGCAGTTACTGAGTTTTCAATTCAAAGGGGAAGGGGCTGCACGCCTGGATAAATTCCTGGTGACCTGCCTGCCTGAATTTTCACGGTCAAGGTTACAAACATTAATCGAGAATGGCTGCATCCTGGTGGATGGGATCGCGGCACACAAAAGCGGGCAAATGATCAACCGTGGAAATTTTATTCAGGTGCACATACCCCCGACCGAACCGACTGAGCTGGTTCCTGAGGCTATCCCACTGGATATCATCTTCGAGAACGATGATGTGATGGTGGTGAATAAACCAGCCGGGATGGTGGTGCACCCAGCCATCGGGCACTCAAGCGGTACACTGGTGCATGCAGCCCTGGCACATGCCCCAAATATGGCGGGAATAGGGGGTGAGAAACGCCCAGGGGTGGTGCACCGATTGGATAAAGATACCTCTGGTTTGATCCTGCTGGCCAAAAATGACCAGGCACAGCGCTTCCTGCAGGACCAATTTAGACTACGTAAGACAGTGAAAACCTATCTGGCGCTTGTGGATGGCAAACCCCCAACCTCAACAGGGCGGATCGAGGCGCCGGTCGGGCGAGACAGTGTGCACCGAAAGCTGATGTCGGTCACTGGGATCAAAAAGGGTCGGGAGGCGGTCAGCGAATACAAAACATTGGAAACATTCCGGGAGCATACCCTGCTTGAAGTGCATCCACTGACCGGACGTACGCACCAAATAAGAGTGCATATGAAGTTCATTGGATGTCCGGTGGCAGGAGACACGGTCTATGGTCATAGAAATGCAACCATACCTTTGAAAAGGCAGTTCCTGCACGCAGCCGGGTTGATGATCGTGTTGCCAGGCGAGACAGCCCGGCGGACTTTCGAGGCGCCCCTGCCGGAGGAGCTGCAACAGGTGCTGGAGCAACTGAGGAATGAAAGATAAATACGCAAGTATCTGGAAAAAGTATTATTTTGAATGAAAGGGTATGTGATTTAGTTATTAATATTTCGTCATTTTTGGATCAGATTTGAAATTTAATTTATGTAGGAGATTACTTCGTCGCTAATACCGCTCTTCGCAGTGGCCTGCCGTGTCCTCTTTATTATCATACTAATGACAACAGAATCAGAAGGAGAGATTATGGAATGGATTGATCTACGCTCAGATACCGTAACCAAACCCACGAAAGAGATGCGCAAAGCGATGGCGAATGCAGAAGTGGGGGATGACGTATTTGGAGAAGACCCGACCGTCAATAAGCTGCAAAGCATGGCAGCAGAGAAAATGGGCAAGGAAGCCGGATTATATGTGCCTTCAGGAACGATGGGCAACCTGGCAGCTATCCTGGCCCACTGCGGGCGGGGTGATGAGGTCATTTTGGGGAATAAAGCCCACACTTTTTTATATGAAGCCGGTGGGATTTCTGCCCTGGGAGGGGTGCATTCATGCCAGCTGCCCAACCAGCTTGATGGGACGTTGATCCTGGAGGATATCCAGGCGGCGATCCGTTCGAAGGATGCACACCAACCTGTGTCGCGGCTGGTGTGCCTGGAAAATACGCACAACCGCTGTGGAGGTGTGGCATTATCTATTGGTTATACGCGCGCGGTAGGTGAGCTGGCTCACGCGAATGGGTTGCTCCTGCACTTGGACGGGGCCCGCATCTTCAATGCCGCGGCTCAGCAAGATGTGCCAGCAAGTGAGCTGGCTGAACCGGCCGACTCGGTAACATTCTGCCTCAGTAAGGGATTATGTGCACCTGTAGGTTCGGTGCTATGCGGGAGTGGAGAATTCATTAGAAAGGCACACCGCATCCGCAAGCAGCTGGGTGGAGGCATGCGCCAGGCAGGCATTTTAGCTGCGGCCGGAATTGTGGCACTAGAAACGATGGTTGACCGGCTTGCTGAGGACCATAAACGGGCGCAATTACTGGTACAGGGGCTGTCGTTTCTGCCATGGCTGGTGATGGATGAGGGGACACCCCAGACGAATATGATTTTCATGAATGTTAATGATACCTATCCGGTTGAAGCAAAGCAAGTGGCTGGGGAGCTGGAGATGTTCGGTGTCAAGGTGGGTGTGGTGGGGAAGAAGCGGTTCAGACTTGTGACGCATTATTGGATTGACGACAAAGGGGTGGACAAGGCAATTGTGGCATTCCAGGAGGTGGGCATGCGGTTAAAGCTCACATGAGATGTGGGTATTCATCAAAGGAAACTAACCCTCATGTTATAATATTTTTGTTCTGAGATCGGGGTGGAACGGTTCGTGTTTATAGTTGCTCTTGAGGAGAGGCAGTCTTAACATGAGTGAATATTATTCATTGGATCAGATTGACCGGATTGCGGATCTCGTTCGTTCCAAAACAACTTATCATCCACAGGTGGGAATCATTCTAGGATCGGGCCTAGGCGCCCTAGCGGCCAGTGTAGAATTCGCAACCATCGTTCCTTATAACGAAATACCCGAGTGGCCAGTCTCGACTGTAGTAGGTCATCAAGGGCACCTGGTTATCGGAAAATTCGAAGGCAAAGAAGTGATTGTGATGCAAGGGCGGGTGCATTACTATGAAGGCTACAGTATGGGGCAGGTTGTTCTGCCGGTAAGGGTATTTCAACGGATGGGGGTAGAAATTCTAATCGTGACCAATGCGGCAGGAGCAGTGAACCCGAATTTCTCACCGGGTGAGCTGATGCTCATCACCGACCATATCAACCTGATTGGGATGGCCGGCTTGAACCCATTGCGTGGGCCCAATATCGACGAGATTGGCACGCGGTTCCCTGATATGAGCCGGGCATACGACCCTACACTGATCGAGCTGGGACGCAAGGTGGCTGCTGAAGAAAATATCAAATTGCAGGAAGGTGTTTATATCAGCCTGGCCGGCCCTTCTTTTGAAACTCCAGCGGATTTAAAGTTCCTGCGGATCATTGGCGCTGATGCAGTAGGCATGTCAACCGTACCAGAAGTTATCACTGCCCGTCATGGAGGCACACGCGTCTTGGGAATCTCCGGCATCAGTAACAAAATGAGCCTGGATGGTGATACCATCACCACCCATGAGGAGGATTTGGCAGCGGGTGAGAAGATGGCACCCTTACTAACGACGCTCATCAGGGGGGTGCTGCGCCGCCTGTAATCTCATCATAGTGTTACACGAAGCCAATGTGTTAACCACGGAGACAACAGACGCCGCATGGAACAAGTACTACAATTTTTCCGAACTTATGAGATATGGGTCTATATCATATTGGGGGCACTGGCTTTATGGGAGGTACGAAAATTTGCACTCGCCTGGGAAGAACTGCGAGGGGCGTTCTTCGGCATGGAAAGAGAATCAGCTCAATCGAGAGTCAACTCGGCTGCAACTTTGATCGTTATCTTTATTATTATGGCAGTTGTTGAATTCACCATCGTCACATTTGTAGCTCCAACCGTCCCGGGAGCCAACCCGTTGCCGACTTCAACGCTGGATTTGCTGGCGACGCCCACGACAACACTGCCTGCGCCAACGCAAGATCCGAATGCGACCCCAGGGAACACACCCACGCCAGGTGAGGTGGCTGCAGCAGAGGGCTGTACACCGGCACAGGTAAACCTGACGTTTCCGACCAATGGAGAGAGGATCAGCGGGAACACGACGATACGTGGAAGTGCGGACATCCCCAATTTTGGGTTTTATACCCTGCAAGTTGCCCTTCCTGGCGACCCAGTGTGGCTGCCCATTCAGGTGGGGCAAAAAGCCGTAAAAAATGCTGATCTGGGCTCTTGGGATACATCAACCCTGGCCGCAGGTGCGTACATGCTCGAACTGGTGGTGACAGATAATGTGGGGAACGCGCTGACCCCATGTGCCGTCCAGATAACTGTAGAGACACCACCATAGGATTAAATCGGAGAAACTATGCCAGAAATTGAAATTCGGCCCCCAACTTCGGTAGAAATCCCCAAACTTCTGGAGATTGATCATGATTATGTCAGCGATCATGTTTGGCAGATGGAAATCCAGCACGAAAGTGGGCAAAAGCCTTCAGATTTAATCGTGGAGATCATATTCAGGCAATTAAAACTGCCCAGGTCGGTAAGGGTGGAATATCCACGTGCGCCGAGTGCGCTGACGAATGATTGGAAGGAACGCTCGTGCTTGCTGGTGGCACTGCTGAAAAATGAAGTGGTGGGATATACCAGCATATTGCTGACCATCGCACCTCATACTGGTTGGATGACTGACTTGGTGATCATACGCAGGATGCGTCGGCAGGGGATTGGCAGCGCGCTGGTGTTAGCTGGGCAGGATTGGGCGCGCCATAAAAGATGCGCCCGCATGGTATTGGAAATGCAGCCCAAGAACTATCCTGCAATTTGCCTGGCGCAAAAACTGGGGTATGATTTGTGCGGATTTAATGACCATTATTTTCCCAATAACGATATCGCTCTGTTCTTTTCAAAGAGCTTGAGGTAAGACTGGAGAGAGAGTGTATTTTTATTTGATCTGGACTGGTTGATGTTGATGGTGTGTGAACGAGAATAACTTGATGGTTTGATATGAGTGGCGCAATTATTTCTGGATTGAAATTTATCAACCAGCTGCTCACAGCTGGAATTGCCATAACAGCATTCTCATTATTGCTATATGCATTAACATTCAACCTGCGCGACAGGGTGGCAAGGACGTTCGCGCTGATCCTAATCTGTATTGTGATCGTGTTTGTGGGGGATGCAATTAGCAGCGTGGTCAACTCTGACCGATTGCTGCAGTTATGGTTGCAGCTCGAATGGGTGGGGATTACATTTTTACCGGCGTGCTACTTCCATTTTTCGTGCGCCGTCATGGCAACCACGGGGAGCAAAGCAGATGGCAGGCAGAAGTGGTTCATAGGTGGCATGTATCTGGTCAGCCTGGGATTCCTGGCAACCCTGCCATTCATGCTGCTGGTGGGTCCACTCGTACCGAATGCCAGCCCCGCGCCACACCTGCAACGCACCTGGCTGACGTGGATCTTCGCACTGTATTTTCTGGCAGCCGTCGCGTGGTCATGGCTCAACTTCAGACAAGCTTATCGGAGAACAGTAACGCCAACCAGCCGGCGCAGGATGAGGTACTTAATCATCGGGGCGCTGGCACCTGTGTTGGGGGTCTACCCATTCCTGCTTTTCGGCTCAGGCATTGCAACCAATCATCCGCTGTTGTTCTGGCTGGTGGCTGTTTTAAATAACTTTCTGGTCTTGGGCCTTATCGTCATTATGGCCTATTCGGTGGCGTTCTACGGTGTGTCATGGCCAGACCGAGTTGTTAAGCGCAGATTATTTAAATGGCTGATGCGAGGCCCGGTGACTGCATCGACTGTCCTGGCAATAACGACTATCGTCAGGCGAGCAGGAGAGTATTTTGGATTTGAGTACTCAGCTGCTGTACCGATTGTGATGGTAGGAAGCCTGCTGTTGCTGGAGTATATCATCACGCTCGCAGCGCCATT
>JBGOYO010000202.1:0-5966 GCA_041479715.1 Anaerolineae bacterium | reverse complement strand
GGTCTCGCCAGACATCCCCTGGCACGTGACCGCCTTCCACCCTGACTACAAAATGACCGAGCCATTTCCAACTCCGGTGAAGACTCTCCAGCGCGCCGCTGAGATCGGCCAGGAGTCGGGCCTCAAATTCGTCTACGCCGGCAACCTGCCGGGCAGCCTGCGTGAATACGAAAACACCTGCTGCCCCAAGTGCCAGACCTTGCTGGTGGAGCGCACGGGCTATGTCATCCACCAGTACCGGTTGACGGATACCGGCGCATGCCCGAAGTGCGGCACAAAAATCCCCGGGATATGGACGGATCAACCCAGGTCGGTCAAGCTCGGCGGTTATGGAATGCCCCGCATATTCGGCTGATCTAAATTAACAGGATTCCTACATTCTACGCCGGGTTACTTGCGCACCGTAGCCCGCATCACCCGCCGGTCGACCGCCCCAAACCTATATTTATATTGCTCATCCCCACGCATGAAGTCGAAGAAATTGCGCTGGTGTTCATTTGCCCATTCTAGCAGGTAGCCCAGCAGCACCCAGCCGGGTGAAAGCTCGCCATATTGGAAATCCAGGCCCGAGTTATACACCCAGATGTGGTTCATGTAATCGAAGTTCAGGTATCCGGCTGCTTTCTGACCGTTCACCTCGATGAACGCCAGCTGCAGCCAGCCTGCTTTACTCGCCGCCTGTACGATCGAGTGTATCTGGTCACGCATGCTGGGGGTGAGGAATTTGGCTTTATCCGCGTCGTAAGCCATTAACTGCAAAAAATCGTCCACTTCCTGCTTCAAGGTAGGTCCATCCTGGCTGATGTACCAGCGCACCGGCAGGTAATACTCTTCCGAGCGGCGCATCTTGCGCCTGATCTCATGACGCTGCTTTTTATCGATGCTGCAGATATATTTCTCCCAATCACCCGGCAGGGATATATACGGGCAGTGTTGCAACGGCTGCTCTGAATAACTCCAGCCAAGTTTTTCTGCTGCCGTCTTCAAGGCTGTCAGGGTGGGGCTGCTCTCCAGAAGGTTGTACCAATCCAGCAGGTGGCTGCCGGCGAGCGATTCACCTGACAGGTATTCCAGCAGCGCCTCCATGAATGCGGGTGTATCCTCGGGGCTGGCGATCACATCCAGGTAATCGGAAATCTCAATGCTGCCCAGGAGCATCAGGGCGGGTTCACCTTCCCGGTTATCTGTAACGAAAAGCGGCGCAATCCCGACCAGCTCCCCCTGATCCTGCCGCGCCGTGACCACATACAGTTCACCTTTTGACCATTCCCCACCCCCCAATCCCTGCCACCAGGCGGTGATATATTCGTGCCGTAGAAACGGCACATGACTTGCACTTACAGCAAGCAAGTCATTCCATTCTTTTTCCAGGCTGATTAATTCGGGCAGGGTGCAGACGGTGGTTATGTGCATATCTTCTCCAGGCGGTATAATCCAGGGTAGATTTTACCAGTATAATCATTCGGTATGAATTCTTCCCTGGACCTCAATTTACTGTTAATCGCTCGGCAGGATGGTGGTGAGCCATCCGAATTACCCGACCTCTATGCGGTAACTCCTCCGCGCCGGACGGCTCGGGGGCGCGAGGCTGATAGCCTGATCATCTATCTCAGCATGACTGGAAATTCGCCCCTTACGTCTCGGGATCACAAGCAGCTGCTCGAAGAGATGGCCCAGAAATTCTATAAAACTGCCGGTAGCCTGACCGCTGCCTTGCGCACAGTCGCCGAAGCACTTAATTTATACCTGCTCGATAGAAATCTGCGCAGCACGAGCGCCGGCCGGCAGGGTATCGGCCAGCTGCTCCTGGTGGCGCTGCGCGCGGATATGCTATACATCGCCGAAAGCGGTGCCGTCCGGGCGTTTCAGCTCACCCCGCAAGAGACGCAGCCCTTATTCGACCTGCAAACCTCCGGGCGTGGGCTCGGTATCAGCCGCTCTTTGCCCGTGCGCTTCCTCCAGATCAAGATGGCGGCAGACGATTACCTGCTGCTATCCACCATTGGCGTCCCGGTCTGGTCAGAAGCGTCCATAAAACATCCCGCTCAGCAGGGGATGGAAGCCTTGCGACGCATGCTCATGGGTAGCACCGGTCAGGAGTTCAATTCAGTCATCATCCAGGCTCAATCTGGCACAGGCAAACTGAAGCTGCTCAAGCGCAAAGCCGATGCAGGCGGTTTGTCTACCCCGCTGGTGGAAGATCGGCAAATCGGCGCCGCGACTGCGGCGACTACCGCCACTGCACAAGTGATCGATGCTCCCAGGGAAGACAAGGCCTTGGGCGTCCCCTCAGCCTCGGTGCCTGTGGCCAGTCCGGTTGAGCAGCCCTCCCAGGATAAGGGCGTTGGGGTTACCTCTAGTCCTCCTGCACTTTCAGCATACATTCCTCCGGCTGCAGTCGAATCATCTATTTCACGAGGTGAGCGCGATCAGCCGGCGCCTGCCTCGTCCCAGGCTGCCAACCAGAGCTCAGCTGCCATGGGAACAGCGCAGCCCCAGGAAGCCTTGCCTCGTGTTGAATCGGTCGCACCCGTTGCACCCATTTCAGGCCCAGCTTCAACAGCTGCCCCGCCTCCAAAAAATCAACGTGCCGTTAGCCCTCGTCCGTGGGCGAAACACCTCGCAGCTTTTCGGGCAACCCTGGTGTCCGTCATTGCAGCCATTGGGCGTGCCCTGGGTAGTGCACTTTCCACTATTGGCGCTGCTCTCCTGCGTTTACTTAAGAACCTGCTGCCTGATGCCGATGTGCTCCGGCTTCCACCTTCGACGATGGTTTTCATTGCCATTGCCATCCCCCTGGTCCTGGCAGTGATCGGCGGCATCGTTTTCCTCCAGCGAGGTCAAGCCCAGCAGGAGCAACTCTATTACCAACAGGCGGTGGAAAAAGCAGCTTATGCAGCCACCCTTACCAACCCCCTGGAGCAGCGCTTCGCCTGGCAAACCGCTCTGGGCGAGCTGAATAAAGCGGAGCAGTATGCCGTCACCAGCCAATCTCAAGAGCTACGGTCCCAGGTAACTACCAGCCTGGATGCATTGGATTCAGTCAAACGCCTTGACTACCAGCAGGCCATCATCAGCGGGTTGGAGAGCGGCATAAACGTCACCCGCATCGTTGCCACTGCCGCAGACCTTTACCTGCTCAATGCAACGCAAGGTAATGTGCTGCACGCCGTCCTCACTGGGCGTGGCTATGAGCTCGACCCCAACTTCCAATGTGGTCCGACCAATGGTCCGATTAATGTGGGTCCCCTGGTGGATATTGTTGAGCTGCCTCCAGGTTCAATAGACGCCAGCATATTGGGGGTGGACGCTAACGGAAACCTGCTTTATTGCGCGGTTGGCTCCCTGCCGTCCAGCCAAAGCCTGTTACCTCCCAATACAGGCTTGGGTGAGCCGGTTGGTATCAGCATGGATCGTGGCGATTTATATGTCCTGGATCCCAAGGTCAATGCAGTGTGGATCTATCGATCTATGGTAGTCACCAAGCAGCCCCGTTTATACTTCGGCGACACCGTCCCACCGATGCAGGATGTGATTGACATGGCTGTTTACAACGATGACCTGTTCCTGCTGCACGCTGATGGGCATACCACCAAATGTGTTTATAGTAGTATGGCGCAGTCGCCCACTCGCTGTGATGACCCCCTCCCATATTCCGATAACCGCCCAGGGCGGGTGCATGGACCTGTAATCGAGGACGGTGCCTTTACCCAGATCTTTTATTCTTCTTTCCCCGAGCGGTCGATTTTTTATCTGGAGCCAAAAAATCAGGCGATTTTCTATTTCAGTGTTCAGCTCACCCTACAGTGGCAGTACCAACCCAAGCAACCCCTGGCGGTGGGTGACGCTTCCGCTTTTGCCATCAGCCCAAACCGGATCGCCTTCCTCGCCATCGCCAATAATGTCTACTATGCAGCCATGCCCTGATGCATTACCTCCTGTCACAAAATCCTGAAGTACAACAAATTGCCTTGGCTGCTCCACTCTGATCTCCACCCGGCTGATCCGCACACATCGCGCTGACCTCATTGCACTTATCCTTGCCCTGGTGGGCTTTTTGGGCTCCGCTGTGGTCACCTAGCGCGTACTTGAAGCTGTCCCCCACATTGAATACGAAGGCCTGTTTAGTGTGACCATCATCAGCGTGGCTGGCATCGTCTGCTTGGCAGGTTGGCCTGTCAGCCGCTTGACGCATTACGTGCGCTATTTCGACTGGCGCAAGCTGCGTCCGCTCCTGTTAACATTCGTTTTGGGGTATTGGTGGGTATAAATCTGCTGCTTTATCTGCCCATCCGCTTGGGTGGGATGGTAGCTTTATACAACATCTCCCGTTCTAACCAGGCGCCTTTCCATACGCCAGCAGTCCAGGCGGTTACCTCAGCCCTGGTGATCGTACATGCAGCCCGCTGGATGGAATATGGTGCATTGCTGGAACTCGAAAACCCTGAGCTCACCACCCCATTCATCTTCGCCTGGGTCAGCACTTCTTATGACGAGCCAGGCTTCGCCGGTGATTTCCCCAACCGTGCGGTCTATCATCATTATCCCGGGCTGCCTTTCCAGCGGTAGAAGCTACCCCTGGCAGCTCCTCAAAAGGTTACGGATATGGTGTTGGGGCTTGCTGAGTGCCCTCAGGTGTAGCCGTGGGGGTCTCCGTGAGCGCGGGTGGCTGTGCTGGTGGGGGGTTAGACTGTTGAGTGCACTGGTCCGCTGCGTATACCGCCGTCGGTTCGACCTGTGGACTGGCTAATAATGCCATATACGTATCGTATTGTGTCTGTGCATCGCACCATTGCCCTTGCGAGGCAAACCAATCACCATATCCCAACAAGGCATCCATATATCGGTTGGAGGCCGTCCATCCCGATAGATCACTCAGGTTAGGTGCAGCGCTCGCCAGCTGTGAAAAATAATAAACCGCTTGTGCCCAGTCCACATCCCAGAAGCTAGCGCCACGAATATACAGGTCGGCCCAATCACGCCAATTACGTGCCTCTGAATCCAGGGGACCAAACCTCTCAGCCAGGGTCAGGTCGTAGTTTCCACCTTCCAGGTCGTGTAGCTGGGCGATTTTATCGATCCCCCGGTTGCGCAGGGCCACAAAGAGCATATCGTCCACCTTGACTGCCTTATAATCCGGATAATTCTTGCGCAAGAGCAGCAAAGTATCGATCGTACCCGTCCAATCACGCCCGATTAGCTGGTTCTGCGCCTGCGTGAACAGGTCATCCCGCCCGCGTAAATCCGGGGTGGGTGTGAGTGTGGGGAGCGGAGCCAGCGTGGGAGTGGCAGTGATGCGCTGCTGGGTCAGCACAAAGGTGAGCTGGTTTGATGCATCGGGGAAATTGGGGTCGATCTGGATGAGGTATTCGAGCCGCTGGCGGGCTCGGTCATAATTACCCAGGGCGATGTCCTGCAAAGCCAGGGTATATTGGTTGGTGGCCTCACCGGCTACCAGGGTAGATTGGTAGTGGGTACGCTGGTCGATCGCTGAGTTATACCCAGCAAATCCACTGCCGCCGGCGATCAATGCCAGAATCAAAACCGCCACCACTGCCCATACAATCCACATGCGCCTGCCTTTATGCTGCTCTGCCGGCTCGTCGGGAATTTCCGGAGGCAGGTTAAAGCCATCATCACCCTTCATGGAGGGCTGTGTCCCGCCCAATGTTGCCTGTGCCTCAGATTCGGATGGTTCGGGCGCGGTCGATGGGGCAGCACTTGCCTGCTGCATTACACCCGCTTCAGGTGGGACAGTTATGGGTCGAGTGACGTTCATCCCCGCGGTTTGATCAGGCGGGGTCGTATCACGCGGTAACGCTTCACCCGCCACTGGCTCACTTTGTCCATCCGGCAAATCTGAAGTCGGACTGGTTTCGTCTAATTTGGAAGAATTCATTCCGCCAATTATACCTCAGTGAAAAAGACGCCCTCGGAGGGGCATTGGTTCCACTGGTTTCGGTTGC
>JBGOYO010000201.1:0-5985 GCA_041479715.1 Anaerolineae bacterium | reverse complement strand
GCCATCACTCAGCGCAGTGTATTCCTTGGGGCTGGAGCAGGCTTCGTAGGATCCACTGTCCAGCTTGCACTCAAAGGTAGCACTGCCATCCGGGCTGGAGAAGGTGAAGGATGCCTCGGTGAGGTTCGTTGGGTCGGAGGGCGTGCCGGTCAAATTTGTATCAGGTGAGGTTTTATCAATGGTATATTCCTCACCGTTGGTATAGTTACCGTTTCCCAGACCAGGTCCACCCAGAGGCGTTCCGAAATTATCCACGATCGTATCGTCGTCCACTACGTCCAGGCGCAAGGTACCATCGCCTGATCCGGTATTTACCAAAACGGAATAATTGTTACCCGAGCCACTCACTGATTGTATAGATACGCCGTTTATTCCGCTTACTGACACAATGAAGTCGGTCACATCCAGCCCAGTCACACTGGTATTGAAAGTGACTGTAAAAGGTACGCTGGCAGCATTGGTCGGGTTGCTACCCGTACGAAGGATTGAGCTTACTCCTGGATTAATGTTGACCAGGGAAAAAGTGGCCGGGATTGTTACTCTGCTCACGGAAGCAGTTATTACATATGATCCAATAACGTTATTAGCACTTGCGGTAACGGTACCAGATCCGTTTATATCTGTTGTTACTATATAGCTACTGAGTGACGCACTGGCGCCACTGGAAGGAGTTGTAAAGGTCGTCTGAATGCCGCCCAGATGATTGTTATAGCCGTCAACTACATTGGCCACGAGTGGGTTGGCAAATGGATGGCTGGCAACGGTTTGTTGGGGAGTACCACTGACAGCTGTGATGGTCACCGGTTGTGCCTCGAAGGCACCCGAATCGCAGAAACCTGAACGGCGCGCAAATTCGCGCTGATCTATGGAAGGGCAATAAGCCGGAGCGGCGAAATTGATCGCGGCAGAGCCAGCGCCAAGAGCCATTGTGTAGGAAGGACCACCATTATTAGTCAGAGCCAGTAGTTGTGGGTTAGCGTTAACTCCGGGGCAGGTTGTATCACCCCACACCAGGTTACTCCCACCGTTGGTTATCGAACCATAACAATTCCCTCCAGCGGTACTACTGGCTACAATTGTGTTGCGTAATGTAACCGCCCCACCTAGTTGGCGAATACCCCCACCATAGGTAGCGCTGTTGTTAGCGCTGAAGGTTGTATTGATTACGGTCACCGTGCCGCCATAAACCATTAACCCACCACCGCCATCATCGGCATTACCTCCAGCGTTGTTGTTTATCAGGGTGACATTCGTGATGTTGACGGTGGTCCCATTTTCGGTTTGGATTCCTCCACCTGAACCGTGGCCGGTCACTGAACTATAAGCAACATTATCTTCAAACAGGCTATTGGTGACAGAATGGGTCCCGCTAACCGTAAACAGAACTGCGCCTCCGCCATCAAGACTGGTATTATGTGAGAACGTGCTGGAATTAATCGAAGTTGAGCCACCCCAACTAAGGATTGCGCCACCAAACTGCGCAGTGTTAGCTATGAAGCTGCTATTGTTGACGGCCAATGCACCCAGATTGTAAATAGCCCCACCATAATATGTACTGGCATCCCCATTCGTGAGAGTCAAGCCGGATAATGTTAGCGCAGCATTATTATTTACCATAAAAATCCGATGACCACCCCCGTTAATCGTCACAACACCAGCCCCATCGATCACCAATTCAGCGGCATCGCTAATATTCTCCAGAGAAGAGTTCAGTGTGATCGTGGTAATTCCGGCTGCGAAGGTGATCATATCCTGACCCGAACCAGCAGAGCAGTCATTATATGCTTGGTTGTTGTTATTAGCATTGCCGATGGCTTCTCTCAGCGAGCAATATCCATCGTTTGCAACTGAATCCATAGCTGTATTCACGATAATCCCAGCCGCATATGCCGTTGAATTCGGGATCCAGGCGAAGCTGCCGACCAGCATGAAGATGATAAAGCCGAATAGCTCTTTTTTTGTCAACGAATGTTTCATTACCCACTCCCCTATTAAGACAATGATCGGAAAATTTAGTAACTTTCTATATTTTATATTAATACGGGTATTTTTTGCTTTGCAATGCTGTCAGAATAATTGACCTAACAAAAATAACAGCTCGAATCTGGTAAGTTGGCTCTCTGATTTTGTGTGGTCAAACCCAGAGACTGGCTGGAGTGTAAGAGCGGTCTGTTAGCGGCTTTTGTTTGTTTGGCTCCACGCCATTAATAAATGGGAATGCGTATTTCAATCAAACATGAATATCTGAAAGCAAAACGCTTATATTCCACCTATAAGTTACCCATAATTGACGGTATAAAAATAAAAGCCGTTGACATATCGTCAACAGCTCGCAAGGCAGCTTTAATGTCGTCTGAAGAATATAATAATATAGAAGGACCACCACAAAGACAAGTACATTTACATTAAATAGGAGTAATGAGAAAATACAATAACAAATTTGTAACGTTTTTGTTACGTTTCATTATTTTCACCCCGAATCCTCCCTGTCCGGTGGTCACACGGTTAGGTACGGGGGTACCCCTCCCTAAGAGTGGACGTCGGGGGTATCAACAATCGAACTTTCCCCAAGTGTCGATGACCCCGTAGGTCATCGACTGGATACCTGGGGAGTGGGGGCAGGTATCCGCTCCCGTCTTAATAATAAAAACCCTCAAACTTGGGGGTTTGTTAGTGTACCTGGCGGGATTCGAACCCGTGGCCTCTTCAGTGCGATAGATAAGCAGGTAGGGGAAAAGGGTAAAAAAGCCGTCTATTGCGTCTAAGATGTTCTAAAATCACCATACTGTTCTAGCATATCTATATCCGAATTGTACCCGCAATATGAAGCAAGAAAAGGCGACCCTTTGGAATATGGAGTGAAAGCGATGTTGCTTGACGGAGGTTTGGTTGGATAGTATAGTAGAATCGAGAAAATTAAACAGGTGAAGTTGTCAATGAATTCGAAAGAGCGTATGCTGGCTGCCTTGGAAGGTAAAAACGGCGATCATATCCCCTGTTCCTTTATGCTATTTTATAACTTATATGATAAATGCAAATCTGAACTAGAGTATATAACCAAGGAAGTCGAGCTGGGGATCGACCCGTACATCCACGTTGGGCACCTCAATCACACTATGCATCTGACCGGGACTTTGCATCCAGATACAAAATACAACGAATGGATCGAAGTCAAAGATGGCGTGAAATATTTTTGCAGGAAGATAGAAACGCCGAAGGGGCCGTTGACCAGCCGGGTCAAGCAATGGGATGGTTGGCCGACGGAAGGCGATTTCCCAATTTTTAAGGATTGGATTATCCCGCGTTCCCAGGAGTTTCTCGTCAAACCCGAGCAGGATATAGAAAAGGTTAAGTACATCTTCGGTCCGTTTAAAGACACCGATATCCGACAGCTGAAGGAAGAAGCTCACTCAGCGAAATCCATCTCGGAGCAATTCAGCCTGCTTCATGTGGGGGGTTGGAAAGGGAATGTCAGCACTACTTTACAAGTGGACCCGGGGGTCATGGGTTGCGATGCCATGGCTTGGCTCTCAGGGTATGTGCAAATCATGGAGCTTTCTCTAACTCAGCCTGATCTGATTAAGGAATATGCCGCAATCATCCATGAATGGAATATGCGGCAGATCCAGATTTACCTCGATGTTACTGCCGCAGACCTTATCATACGCCGCGGTTGGTACGAAACCACCGAATTCTGGACTCCAAAGGCTTATCGGACAATCATTGCACCAAATTTAAAGAAGGAAGTAGAACTGGTTCACCAGGCAGGGAAGAAATTCGGTTATATCATCACCAGCGCCTTCATGCCCATTCTAGATGACATTCTCGGTACTGGCATCGATGTATTGATCGGGCTGGACCCTAAGGAGGGAAAAGGGACCAATTTGCTCGCAGTGAAAGAAAAGTTTAAGGAGAAAAATAAATGCATTTGGGGGGGCGTTAGCGGTCCATTAACAGTTGAGCAAGGTACAGAGCAAGATACTGAAGAAGCGGTGATCCATGCTATTCAGACTCTGGGGAAGGGCGGTGGATTTATCCTATCACCGGTAGATAATGTCAGGGACGACACACCCAATGCCTGGAAAAATACTTATAAGTTTATCCAGACCTGGAAAGAACACAGGCAGGATTACATCTGAATAGGATTAGGTGGAAGAGTAGTCTTGCATCAAATTCAAATAAGTGTAGCTATGCCCGGCAGTAACTGAAGTCAAGTAATAGTGTATGATTTTTATTATTACATCAAAATCTAGGAAAAGATATGAGCACAATCACACTCCAAGAACTATATGCCTGGTGTAAAGTCCCTTTCGACCAACTAGAAAATCATCCTCAATTGAAAATCCCGTTCCGCTTGTGTCGCGACTCCCTTGAGATGGGTGAGCTGATGGCGCGTGAATTGGTCGATGAAATCCTATACCATAACCGGCGCCAGGAGATCACCAGGGCGATTATCCCCTGCGGACCCAGCTGCTGGTACAAACCCTTCACCGACTTGGTTACACTGGAAAATGTAAGCCTAAAATATATGGTCGTCTTTCATATGGACGAATGCCTTGATTGGCAGGGTAGGGAATTGCCGCGAAACCATCCTTATAGCTTTAGAGGATTAATGGAGCGGTTTTTCTACGACCCGATTGGACCGGATCTGGCTGTACCACTTGAGAATCGAATTTGGCTGACCGGCAACAACATCGAAGAGGTCAAACAGAAAATCTGGGCAGCCCCGATCGACATCACTTACGGCGGTTGGGGTCAAGACGGTCACATCGCCTACAACCAGACCCGACGGAATCCATACAGCCAAATTTCCCTCAACGAGCTGCGAAATTCAACCATTCGAATCCAGGAAAATAATCTGGATACGATCCTCGCCTTAGCCCAGCGTACTTTTGGGACTGCTTATCAGTTCGTTCCCCCCATGTCGGTAACGCTGGGAGTCAAGGAGTGCCTCTCGGCAAAGAAGGTACGGTTGTTTAGCGACACTGGTGCCTGGAAACAAACGGCCTTGCGTGTGGCTCTCTTCAGTCCCATGACCGCTGAATACCCGATCACCTTGCTGCAGGAGCATCCTGATGCCCTGATCACCGCTACGGTGGAAACTGCCACGCATCCGATAAGCCTGCACCCCGAATGGGATTTGGGATTGTCATCAGACTGAATTATAACTGGATGGCGTCAATGAATATCAATCTATCCGCCTGCCGATACCATGTCTTGTTGGGCGTTGGTGGTATTGGCACAGGTGTTTTCTTTTCCCTTAACGGGAATCACACCTTAGGTCGCGAGGAGAGTCGCTCCGGCCATTTCATAGACCGCCGGGATTATTGCAAGTTGCACATCATCACCCATTACGTTCAATCCCTACTCGGGGCTAAGTTTGTCACACTTCCGATCGGTTGGGTAGGCGAAGACGAAGCCGGAAAGCGCCTGCTGTATGAAATGGGCACAGTCGGCATGGACCTTAGCTACGTACAATCTACTCCCGGATCGCGGACGCTGTATTCTTTCTGTTTCATCTACCCAGATGGTAGCGGTGGGAATCTGACGACGGATAATTCAGCCTGCGACCAGTTGAAACCTGAGGATGTGACCCGTGCAGAAGTCGATTTTTCCCGCTTTCAGGCACAGGGGATCGCTCTGGCTGTTCCAGAAGTTTCTCTGACTGCTCGCTGGAAATTACTTGAACTGGGTACGCGATATCATTTCCTGCGGGTGGCAGCCTTCAACAGTGCCGAAATCTTACCCGCTCTCGAGATGGAGATGCTCAATCTCACCGACCTGCTTGCATTAAATCGAGACGAAGCCGCGGTAATCGCTGGAATTAATCCTGACAACGTGTCTCCTGTGTCAATCGTGGAGGCAGCCTTATCCAAGCTTCGAGTGATCAACCCTGCCTTGCAAGTTACTATAACAGCCGGAAAGGAAGGCAGCTGGAGCTGGGACAGGAAAAGCCTCAGCTTTCTACCAGCTTTTCCATCCCGT